>JAJYBH010000158.1 GCA_021779135.1 Deltaproteobacteria bacterium | reverse complement strand
GGGCAGTGCGCTACCGTTACCTGCAGGCTACCGGCAGGGCAGCCCGGCCGGAGGCACTGAGTATCGAGGTCACCCGGCGCTGCATCGCCCGCTGCGTCATGTGCAACATCTGGCGGACGCCCGCCGGCCTCCCGGAACTCTCCGCGGCAGAGTGGCTTGAGCTCCTCGGTTCGCCGGTCCTGTCAGGACTGAAGGAGCTGGATATTACGGGAGGCGAACCGTTTCTGCGCGATGACCTGGCCCACCTCCTGACCGGTATCGGCGGTCTGAAAGCGGACCGTCTGCCTCTCCTTCGATCCATCGCCATCACCACCAACGGTTTCCTGACACAAAAAATCCTGGACGATGTGGGCGCTGTCATTGCCCCCCTGGAACAGAAGGGGATCGCACTGGTTTTTGCCTGCGGCATGGATGCCGTCGGCGCGGTCCATGAACGTATCCGCAACGTCGCCGGCGGCTGGGAGCGGCTTCATGCCACCATCGAAGGTTTGAAGCAACTCCGGGATCAGCACCCGAGCCTGGTCATCGGGATCAAGACCACCGTCACCAGGTACAACATCGACGAATTGGAGCAGGTCGCCCGCTACGCCGGGGAGCAGGGGCTGTTCACCATCATATCGCCCTATATCCTGACGGCCAACCGCTACGGCAACCTCGGCCTGGAGGAGAGCCTGTCACTGTCCGCCGCGGACAGGGAAAAGCTCGCGGCTTTTTACGACTCCCCCAGGTTCCGCTGGAGCTATTACCGCCGGGAGCTGCTCCGTTTCCTGGAGACAGGGCGGATGGAAAAGCCCTGCTCGGCCGGGTTTAACTATTTTTTCATCAGGAGCACGGGTGAGCTGTTCGCCTGCCCGCTGATTGCCGCACCGCTGGGAAACGTCACCCGCACGCCTCTCGCGGAGCTGATCCGTTCACCGGCAGCGGCGCGCTTTCGCCGGGGTGTCAGCGGGTTTCCGGAATGTGCAACCTGTACGGAGCCGGGACTGGAGCGCTACGCCCTCCCGTTCGAAGGGGGCCACTACCTGCGGCTCTACCTGAGCATGAATCGCCGGGATTTCCGCAGCCTGCACGACCATCTCGGCCTGGATAAATACTTTCCGTAGTCAGCCGGGCGAAAATCAACCAGGGGAACACGTCCCGCACACAGAGGAGGAACATCATGAGCCGCATGCCGCTTGCGCCGGGCCGCTATATCCAGGGAGCCGGAGCCATCAGGGAAGTCGGGATACGCGCCGGACGCATGGGGACCTCTGCCCTGATTATCGGGGGAAAAACGGCCTTGTCACCGTGCGGGGCGGATATTCAGGCCAATCTGGCAAAAAAAGGCCAGCACTGATGAACACGGCTGCTGATAAACACTCTGATGCCGGCCTGGCGGGTGATGCGACGCCCGTCACGGAGGCGGATGCGCGGCAACGCCTGCATCAAGCCCAACTTCGCCTGCATGAGCTGGAGAAGCAGGTCGAGGATCTGCGAAACGCCAATCACGAGCTGAAAACCTCGCGCAACCAATACGCCCTGCTCTATGACTTTGCCCCTGTCGGATATTTCACCTTCGACCGCAAGGGGGGGATCCGGACCGTCAACCTGACCGGCGCCACGTTGCTGGGAAGTGAACGTGACACCCTCACCAACCTGCGTTTCCAGCATTTTGTCGCACTTGAAGACCACGCCGTCTTCATGGATTTTTTGCGAAACGTCTTTCAGGGCCGTGAAAAAATGACCTGCAGGGTCAAGCTCTCAATCAAGGATCGTTCTCCTCTGTATGTACGTATCGAGGCGATGGCAGCGGGCATGGGTGACGAGTGTCATGCCGCGATGGTGGACATCACCGAACGCAAACGGGCGGAGGAACATCTGCGGGAGAGTGAATACAACCTGGCCAAGGCCCAATCCATGTCGCATGTGGGGTCCTGGCGTTCGGACCCCCTGACCGGGGAATTACGTGCCTCGGACGAGCTGCTCCGTATCATGGGCCTCAGCCGCGAAGAAGCTACGCCGGATGCCCTGGCCAGCCTGATCCACCCCGAGGACCGTGAGGCCGTCTTGAACCTTATGCGTCAAGGCACCGAGCAGGGTACCAACTACGAGATCGAACATCGCCTGCTGTTGAGGGACGGCACTTCCAAATGGGTTTTCACGATCGTCGAACCGTCGGTCAACATCGCCCGGCAAGTGGTGAAGCTGTACGGCACGACCCAGGATATCACCGAACGCAAGCAGAACGAGGTCAGGCTGCGCAACAAATCCAACGAGTTGCAGGCAATATTTGACGCGGTCAATGATGGGGTGATTGTCTTTGATCATAGCGGCGCGATCCAGCATCTCAATCATATCTGCCCGCAGTTTTTCCCGCCGGAAGTCCTTTCCGGGGGAAGCTGCCGGGAGGTGTTCCATCCGGAGGTGGCCCTGGCTCCGCTGACCTGTCCCGTCGAGCTGGCCCTGCACGGCGAGCGGGTCGAGTCATCCATGCTGTCCGTACGGGAAGGGCACAATACCCGCTACATCGATGTCACCGCCAACCCCATCAAGGATGAGTTGGGGGAGAAGACCCGGGCCCTGGTGTTCCTGCGGGATGTGACACTGAAGCGGCTGCACGAAATGCAGTCGATACAGACCGAAAAGATGTCGAGCATCGGGGTCCTGGCCACGGGGATTGCCCATGAAATCAACAACCCGCTCACCTCGGTCGCGGGGTATGCGGAGGCGCTTTTGAGGCGCTTTCGCGACGAACCCTCGCTGGGTGCGGACCGCAGGCTGGATGATTTTCCGCACTATCTGGAGGTCATCGTCCGGGAGGCATATCACTGTAAGGGGATTATCGGCAGCCTGCTCAATTTCAGCAGAAAGTCGGACGGCTTGCTCGGCAGTGTGGATATCAACGGCCTGCTGCAGGAAATCCTTGAACTCCTGCGCCACCAGCCGAACTATGGGGGCATGGAAGTTGTCGCCGACCTGGAGAAAGAAATCCCTCCCGTCCTCGGCGACCCATCCGGTCTGCGCCAGGTTTTCATGAACCTGTTGATCAACGCCTGCCAGGCGATCAAGGATGGCGGCCGGGTCGAGGTGACATCGGCCTACTCACATACCGAACGGGCAATCTCGGTCCAGGTTTGCGACACGGGCGGCGGCATCGCGCCCGATGTCATTGACCGGATCTGGGACCCCTTCTTCACGACCAAGGAGGTCGGCAAGGGGATTGGCCTTGGACTGGCACTGACCTATAACATCGTCAAGCGCCATGGCGGCGAGATCAAGGTCGAAAGCCGCCTGGGCGAGGGGTCACGGTTTACGGTTCTGCTTCCGGCCTGCCCGGAGTAGGCACAACTCCGGCGCTCCGTTGAACGAGCGTTATCCGTGGAACTCGAAAGGAAAAGCCGAGCGATGTCCGACTACCCCGACCTTGTTAATATTCCGTTCAATAATGTCTTCATCAGGGATGCGTTCGTGCCCTGCACCCCACTATGCTCGCCTGATCCATGCGAACCCGGATACTGGGCCCTCATTCAGGACAACTGGCTGGTCCTGCTGGCCGGGGAAACCGCGCCGACGCTCCCCTATGGCGAACTGCCCGGTTGGCTTGACGCGCCTGCCGCTCCGCTCACCATCGGCATGTTGCACGGGCGGCCCCTGCGCGTCCTGCCGGTAGACAAGGCCTGTGTCGTCCAGCCGCCCTTCATGGCCGAGGCCCTCAACGCCGCGGTGCAGACCATGGACAATGCCACGCTTGGAATCGGCGGTCTTGCCCGGCAGATCCTGCATTGGGAAGAGCAGAGCCGCTACTGCTCCCTGTGCGGCGCCAAAAACCTCCCTTTTTCCCGTGAATGGGGCCGGCACTGCCCGGTCTGCAACGCCAGGCAATTCCCCAAGGTCTCTCCCTGTGCGATCGTCCTGGTCAGGCGCGATGATGAGGTGCTGCTGGTCAGAAAAGCGGAGTGGCCGGCCGGCCGGTACAGCCTGGCGGCCGGATTTCTTGGTATGGGGGAATCGCTGGAAGAATGCGCGGCCCGTGAGGTCCACGAAGAAACCGGCATAGAAATCAGTAACATCAGGTACGCCGGCAGCCAGAGCTGGCCCTTTCCGTCCCAGGTAATGGTCGGCTTTGTGGCGGACTATGCCGGCGGTGAACTGGTCGTGGAACATGCCGAGCTCGAAGACGCCCGCTGGTTTCCGGTAACTCAACTCCCCGCGCTCCCGCCGACACGAAGCATCGCCCGCAGGATTATTGATGCATATTGTGGTTGACCGCTTCTCTTATGGTAAACAATCCGCCGTCCCGTTTCGTCTAATGTAAATACCTGATCAGCGCCATGCCCTCTGCGTTTTAGAATAGGGAGTAGCAGGAGGTTTCCGTTTTTTGGGGGTAGAGCGGGGTAGGGGCGCAGCGGCGGCGGTTTTTGCCGACCGGTGCTTGCGCTTAGGGGGTGTTCTTCTTTTGGAGTAATCGCCTTGACATGTAGAAATCATTACTATATCTTTATTCCATGACGACAAGGTACCGCTTTTCAAATTTCAGGATTACGTTGAGGGAGAAAGATCACAATCCTCCTCATGTACATCTCATGGGACCTGACTTTGAAGCGGTAATAAATCTTGTAACGCTAGATATTATGGATGGCTCAGCACCTGCAAAGGTTCTGCGCCATGCCTTGAAATGGATAGCAGACAACAGAGAGGAGTTGATAATACAATGGCACACGCTACACGGATAACCCGCCCAAGATTGACGGCTGTAAGTCCTGCCGCCGATTATTGCCTCAATGTCCACTTTGCAGATGGTTCCAGCGGCATGGTAAGCCTGAAGGACTCCATTTTCACTTTACCCGGCCTTGCTCCTCTTCATGACCCTGCTGCCTTCTCCGGAGCTGTACTGGCAGAATACGGGTGGGAAGTTGAATGGCCTCAGCTTGATATTCAAATTGGTGCAGACACGCTTTTTGCCGACATGCTCGATCAGCGTTCGGAAACTCCAGCAGACCGCTTCACAGTTTGGCGAATCCGAAACGGTCTCTCTCTTGCTGCGGCAAGTCGTGAACTTGGTGTCACGGTTCGCACCGTAAGCGCCTATGGATCAGGTGCCAGACCCATACCGCGCACCGTTCAGCTTGCCTGTATTGGCTGGGAAGAAGAACGGCGGAGAAAATCCGCTTGATATACTGCCGCCGAAAGCCGCTCTCTCAGCGGCTTTCCAAGGGCTATGATTCGAGCAATTCTTGGCATGATGGAGATGATTACGTCTGATAACCACGGACGCAACGAATAATATGGGGAGTGTCCCTAATTATTCCCCTTGCGGGGCTTTTGGGTTCTTCTTTTACAGACTTTATTGCTTTTATGATTGCAATAAGTGCTGCTGAAAATGTCGCAATGTCTTTAGCAAAGATGAATAAATTGTATGGGTCAGTTGGAAATGCTTTTCTCATTTCTTCTTCAACTCGGATGTCTTGAGATTGCATCATACGAATTGCAGTGATGACCTCTCGGTTAGCTGTGGTAACTTTAATGGGCGATGGCATAATTTTAGGGCTCCTCTGAAATAGGATTGATGCAAATTGTCAGGTTATTGTTTCTATTATATCTTTGCCACAGTAGCGACATAGTATGGCTTCTTTTTTGATTAACTCGGGCTCTTCGTTGTCGTGAATGGGTAATGGTATAATCTGTCTTCAATCCATTACCCGGAGGTTTTACTGATTTATGCAACCTGAAGCTCTTTTTGGTATGGCCCTTGGCATCGTC
>JAJYBH010000048.1 GCA_021779135.1 Deltaproteobacteria bacterium | reverse complement strand
TTTATCTCCGAAAACCGCACGTGACAATGTATGCAATCCCGCATGATAACATCGTGGCGTTTGGTCGGATGAAATGACGAGGCGGCCGCGTCTGCTGCTGGTATATCCCTCCACGCACAAGCTGGGATGGGTGCGGCGTTTTCAGTTGCCATCCCTGTCCCTGAAACTGGTGGCGGCATCGACGCCAGCGGAGTGGGATATCGTCCTCTCCGACGAACTTCACGAGGATATTCCGTTTGAAGGGGCGTTTGATGCGGTCGGGATAACGGCCATGACCCATCAGGCAGTCAGGGCCTATCAGGTCGCCGACCACTTCCGCTTACGCGGCATCCCGGTGATCCTGGGCGGGATGCACCCCACGGTGCTGCCGGATGAGGCGCTCCAGCATGCCGATGCGGTTGTCATCGGCGAGGCCGAGCCGGTTTGGGCCGGGCTGCTGACGGACCTGCAGGCTGGAAAGCTGGCACCGCGCTATTGCTCAGTACCCGAAGGCGAGACCCTGACCATTCCCTGGGCGCGCCGGGAAATTCTGGCCGGAAAGAAATACCTCACCACGCAGACCCTGCAGGCCAGCCGCGGCTGTCCCTATGATTGCCCGTTCTGTACCGTTACACCCTATTTCGGCCGTTCCTTTCGCTACCGTGACCCGGAGGAGATCCTGGCAGAGATGCGTACGTTTGACCGCACGTTGACCGTTATCCTGGATGACAACATCCTGGGTGATCCGGAACGGGCCCGGCCGATCCTGAAGGGCATGGCCGGGATGGGGTTGCGCTGGGGCGGCCAGGCCAGCCTGCGCTTTGCCGAAGACCCTGAGTTGGTCCGTCTGCTGGCCGACTCCGGCTGTATCGGCATCTTTGTCGGCCTGGAGTCGGTGTCCGGTCCCCATGCCAATCATCCCAAGACCGGCAGCCGGTATTCACAGGCCGATCTGATCAAGCGAGTCCGGGATGCCGGGATCGTGCTGGAGGCCTCCATGATCTTCGGATTCGACGACCACGACGAAAGTGTTTTCGAAACGACGATTCGCTATCTGGAAGAGTGTAGTCCCAGCATACCGACCCTGCATATCCTGACCCCCTATCCCGGAACCGCCCTTTTTCGACAGTTTGACGGGGAAGGGAGGCTGCTTCACAAGGACTGGCAGCGCTATGATCACAACCAGGTCGTGTTCCGCCCCAAACTGATGAGCCCGGAACGGCTCTACCGGGGGTGGGACGAGGCCCGCCGGGAGATCTACCGCTGGCCATCCATTTTCTCACGGGTCATGTCCGGCAATTCGGCCTATTTCACCAACCTGGCCTACAATTGCCTGCGTCGCGGAGGGGTTTACGGCGAAGAACCGAAGCCGCATCAGCCCCAAAATCTTGAGATGTTGCAGCAGAGAGCTGTTGTGCGTTCATCGAGGGTTACATGAAGATACTGTTGCTGCGTCCCCATCCCGGTAACGACCGCTTTGGCCTGGGTCCCTTCTTCTGCGTCGAACCGCTCGGTCTTGAGTACCTCGCAGCGGCGCTGATCCCCAAGGGGCATGAGGTCACCATCGCAGATCTACGCTTCCGCCCCGGTCCGGCCACCTGGATCAACCGTACCCGCCCCGGTCTGGTCGGCATCGGCTGTCTGCACGCCCTGGAGTTTGACGAGATAAGAGCGACCGCCCGGGAAGTGCGTCGTGCAAGCCCGCAGGCCTTTATCCTGGTCGGCGGGCATGCCGCAGCGGCCTATCCTGCAGCCCTGGAGTGCGATGAGATCGATGCCATCTGCGTCGATGACGGTGAGGAGATAGTACCGGCTGTGGTCGCTGCCGTGGAGCAGGGCAGAGACCTGGCCGGGGTCCCTGGGTTGCGTCTGCGGACCCCGGACGGATGGGTCAGCACTCCGCCGCTGGCCGAGCGCACCAGCCTTGATCTGGTGCCGCTGCCGGCCCGCCACCTGGTTGAGCGGCATCGCTCCGGCTATCACTGCCTGCTCTTCAAGCCGGTCTGGCTGATCGAGACCGCCCGCGGCTGTCCGCATAACTGCTCGTTCTGCTCGGTCTGGCAGCTCTATGACCGTTCCTGCCGGGAACGTAACCTGGAGGCGGTGGTGGAGGACTTTGCCGCCTGCGGGGATGCCATCTTTGTGGCTGACGACCTGTTCTGGTACAATCCGGCCCGCAGTCTGGCGCTGGCGGAAGCCTTGAAGCGCCGCGGCGTCTTTAAGCGCTGGATCCTGGTGCAGACACGCACCGACCTGATCCGGCGCAGTGCCGATCTGATGGCGGCCTGGCGGCCGCTGGCCAAGGACTTCGACATCTTTCTCGGCCTGGAGGCGGCCAGTGACAAGGGATTGGATGGCCTTGACAAGGGCGCCGACCTGGAAGACAGCATTGAGGCGGTCAGGATTGCCCGCTCGCTGAAATACGGCATCAACGGCAATTTCCTGGTCGACACGGACTGGGGAGTAGATGATTTCCGCGAACTGTGGGCATTTGTTGAACAGTACGGACTGCAGCGGGCCGGGTTCACCATCCGCACCCCCTTGCCGGGCACCGAGTACCATCAGCAGATGGCCGATAGGGTTGCCGGTCAGCAATGGTCCAACTACGATATGCACCACCTGTTGTGGGAGCCGCGTATCGGCGCGGCGCGTTTTTTTGAACTGTATGCGGAAACCTGGCGGCGTTCGATCCTCAATACCGCCGGCGACAAGGGTATCATGGCATGGATCCGCCAGGTGCGACCCAGCCAGATCCCGTACATCATGCGGGTTCTCTGGCGCACGCAGCGCATGATGAAGACTGCTGAATATCTCAGGGAACACCTGGCAACCCGCCCCGCAGCTACGGGCGCAAAGGAGCTGAAAACACGATGAAGATCCTCTTTATATCACCGGGATGGCCAAAAGGGAGACTGTGGGGCGAACTGACCTTCAAGTTTCCTTCGCTGTCACTGGCGGCCATTGCCGCCGTGACACCTCCCGAATGGGAACTTGAGTTCTGCGATGACAGTTTTGAAACCATAAATTACGCGACCGATGCCGATATCGTGGCACTGACGGCCATGACCGCCCAGATAACCCGGGCCTACGAGATTGCTGACGCCTTTCGCGCCCGGGGAAAAACCGTGGTCATTGGCGGGTTTCATGCCAGCAATCTTCCGGAGGAGGCGGGTCAGCACTGCGATGCCGTGGTGATCGGCGAGGGTGAACTGGTCTGGCCGCAACTGCTGGACGAATGGCGTACGGGTGCGCTCCAGCCGTTCTACCAGACCGGCTCCCTGATGGAGATGGCTCAGATACCCGCGGCTCGACGGGGTATGTTCAAGGGTAAGGGTTATCTTCTGACCAACACCGTCCAGACAACCCGCGGCTGTCCCCATGACTGCGAATTCTGTTCCGTGACCGCCTTTTACGGTCGAAAATACCGCAAGCGCCCGATTGATCTGGTCTTGCAGGAACTGCAAGGATTGCGCGGCGGCAATTCATTTGTATTTTTTGTGGATGACAATATCGTGGCGGATCGTTCCTACTCACTGGCCCTCTTTGAAGGCATGAAGGGCATGGGCTTCAAATGGCTCTCCCATGCCCCGATCGATTTCGCGCAAGACCCGGAATTGATGAAGGCAGCCGGCGAATCGGGCTGCCACGGCATGTTTGTCGGCTTTGAATCCCTCAACCAGGCCTCGTTGTCCGCCATGGGCAAACGGACCAACAGCGCCCTGTCGTACCTGGCAGATGCCCGCGCTTTCCGCGATCACGGCATCGGCATCCTCGGCTCGTTTGTCCTGGGGTACGACGGCGATACCCCCGATGTATTCGAGAAGACCCTGCGATTCTGCGAGGAGGCCCGTCTGGAGGCGGCCATCTTCCCGATTCTGACACCCTATCCCGGCACTGCCGTCCGCAAACGCCTGGAGGCCGAAGGACGCATTATATCCAGCGACTGGCGTGATTACGATATGGAGCACGTCACCTTCCGTCCCACCGGCATGACCCCTGGGGAGCTCCAGGCCGGCTACAACCAGATCTGCCAGCAGTTTTATTCCGTTCCCTCCATGCTCCGGCGGATATTCAAGCTGCACCGGTCAGTCCAGGTATTCGGCCCGATGAATTTCGGCTTTCGCAGTGCCATCCGCAAGAAGGTTGCCGGCTCATGAACTGTTTCATGTTCCCGGGCCAGCCGATGACCCTGGCCAACATGCCGGTCGGGGACTCCGCCTTTGACGGTCTGGCCCGGCGTTGCCTGGCGGTCAGCGGATTCAGCCCCCTTGAGGAAGAAACCTTTGCACCGCACCTGACAGAAAGCATCCGGCTGCAACTGTTCGGGACGACCATGAGCCTGTATCGCTTTGAACTGCTGCTACGCCAGCATGGTCTGCCTGATATAATGGCTGAACACAGCATGGGGATATATGCGGCTCTGGCGGCCTGTGGGGCGATTGACAGCACAACCGCCCTTGAGCTGACCTGCCGGGTCGGCGTCTGCCTGGCATCCATGGGTGCGCAACGGAAGTATGCCCTGGGCAGCGTCGTCGGGCTCACTGACGGTCCGCTGTCCTCCTTCGCGGCCAATAATGATGTGTATATTGCCAACTATAATACCTCACGTCATTTTCTTCTGGCTGGCGAGTGGGAGAAGATACAGGCGGCCACGGTGGAGGCCGAAGCGGCCGGTGCATTTTCCGTGGGGGTTTTTCCCTGCGATGCGCCGCTGCATACCCCGCTTGTTGACGAGATCGCGGCTGAGCTGCACTCGATCATGGCTGATTATACCTATCAAGAACCCCACATTCCGCTGGTGGACCACCTTGAACAACGTCGGCTGAAGGCAGCCGATATTCCCCGTTTTCTGGTGGAAGAACTGTGCCGGCCGGTGTTCTGGGAGAAGACCTTTCGTGCCCTGCAACGGGAAGGGGTGACACGATTTTACGAGGCTGGCGCCGGCCAGGCTCTCACAAAATTCAACCGATGGATCGACAGCGAGCTATGAAACTTCAAGAAACCCATGTGCAGGTCCGCTTCAATGAGATAGATGCCTACAACGTCGCCTGGCACGGCCATTACGTGGCCTGGATGGAGGTCGGACGCAACGACCTGGCCGGCCGGTTCGGAATGGATGCCCGGCAGCTGGCTGAACTGGGCTATCTCGGTCCGGTTGTCAGTCTGGAGGTAAAATACCTGAGCCCGGCCCGTTTCAAGGACGACTTAGTTGTACGTACCACACTGCGCCCCACGGAGGCGGCAACACTGGTCTTTCTGAACGAGATAGTTTCCGCTGATGGCCGTAAACTGGCTACAGGCGTAACGACGCATGCCCTGACCGACTTGAACGGCATCATGCAATTCAAGCTTCCAGCGATTCTTTCAGAACGAATTGATAACATGCTGCAATGGCTGAATAACCAATGAAGCTGCTTCTCGTATCGGCAAACCGCGAGCGTGACCCGTATCCGGTATTTCCCATCGGACTTTCCTGTCTGGCAGGGCCTTTGCTGCAGGCCGGCCATACCCTGTCGGTTCTTGATCTCTGCTTCGAGCAGGACCCGGAAACAGCCGTTGCAGACGCGCTGGCAAAACAGCACCCTGATGCGATTTTGATATCCCTGCGTAATCTGGACAATGTCACCTGGCCCGACAGCCGCTTCTACCTGCCCGGTCTGCACACCATCGTGGAGATCAGCCGGGCGTTCGGTAGTGTGATTGTCGGTGGATCCGGCTTTTCACTGATGCCGCTGGAGGTGTTGGCGGCTGTCGGCGCCGACTACGGGGTCGTGGGGGAAGGGGAGGTGGTCTTGCCACTTTTACTGGCCTGCATCGAAGCGGGTTCCGACCCATCAGGCCTGCCGGGTGTGGTTGTGGCTGGCGCATCATCGTTTGTTCCGCCGAGCCTGATTTCCAGGCTCTATTCGCCGGAACGATCCCTGTTCAATGTGGCCCGTTATCACAGTGAAGGTGGCATGGCCAATGTCCAAACCAAGCGCGGCTGCCCGTTTTCCTGCTCCTACTGCACCTATCCAATTCTGGAGGGGCGCGTCATGCGACTGCGCCCGGTGGAGGAGATCCTGGCGGAGATCAGCACCCTGGTGAGCGAATATGGCGTTTCCTACCTGTATTTCGTGGACGACATCTTTAATTATCCGCCTGACTTTGCCTCACAACTCTGCCGTGCCATGAAAGCGGCCAAGCTGCCGGTCAACTGGTCGGCCTTTATCAACCCTGATTTCATAACAGCCGGTCTCATGGACGATATGCTGGCGGCAGGTTGCGATGCCGTCGAGTTCGGCAGCGATTCGGGCTCGCCGCTGATGTTGAAAAACCTGTGCAAATCGTTCACCGTTGAGGATCTGCGCCGGGCCTCACTGATCTGCAAGGAAATGGGCGTCGATTTTGCCCATTACATGCTCTTTGGCGGCCCGGGCGAGACACGGGAGACCATTCTGGAAAGTTTCTCCCTGATGGACGAGCTGGAGCCGACGGCGGTTATCACCATGACCGGTATCCGTATCTACCCGCATACGGCCCTGCATCGCAGAGCCCTTGAAGAGGGACTTATACCTGAAACCACCTCGCTGCTGGAGCCGGTCTTCTATATCTCTCCTCAGATAAAGGATAGTTTTGCCGAATTGATCACCTCCGAGGCCATGAAGCGCAAGAACTGGATCGTGCCCGGTCTGGAGATAAACGCCAGCTCCGCCATGCTGGACGCCATCCGCATGTTCAAGGTCAAGGGGCCGCTGTGGAAGATGATCAAAAGCTTGGGGCGGAGCCATCATCGCCCGCTCGCCTGATTAAGATACAAGTACACGAATTGCGGTCTCTTGATAAATTGGCGATTGTGGTATAGAGTCTCACCATGAGAATAAATTTAAATGGAGGACACAAAATGAAAAAACTTCTTGTATTGGCCTGCATCGCTGCAACCGTTTCCCTGACAACCGGATCGGCAATGGCCGACAGCATCAAGGGGCGACTCGGAGTAACCGGCAAAATTGGCATGCTGTTCCCTTCTGACAGTGACTACAATAATCTCAGAATAAAACCCGATGTCGGTTTTGTCGGTGGTGGTGGTCTTCTGTACGGTATCGACGACAACTTTGCGGCTGAAATCGATATCACCCGCTCCGAGTTTGGCTCCGAGTTTCCTCTGGGCGGTAATGCCGGCGATTTTGGTGTCACCAATGTATCGCTCGGCGGCCAGTATCGTTTCGCGGTAACCAGCAATAAACTTGTTCCTTATGTCGGGTTAGGCCTCGATATCCTCTTTAGCGATTACGATGATCCGTTTGGCGTAAGCCATGATGTTGATACCACGGTCGGCGTCCATGTCAGCGGTGGTGTTGACTATTTCTTGTACCGGCACTTGGCATTAATGGCCGAGGTAAAGGGTGTTGTAGCCCCTGAAACGGACATCAAATGGCCTGCCGGGACCTCAGGCCACTTTGACCCGACCAGTATTTCCGGTACCGTGGGTGTGCGCTTTTTCTTTAACTGACGGATGAATCGAGAAGGTTGAAGAGGGGGTAAAGTTTAAACAGGTGTAACGTCTCCGTAGACCCCGAGGCCCATGAGTTTGCCCCCGCGCGACTCATGGGCCTTTTCTTCTTCTGCGCGCCCGACTGCTGGCTATGGACATTTCAGTGCCTGGCAAGTATACTGACACATATTTTCTTCATCGGGGTGTACATGGAGTTCAAGGATTCAATCGTTGCAGTAACCGGCGGCACCAGGGGGATAGGCCGGGCCGTTTCCCTGGCCTTTGCCCGCTCGGGCGCGCATGTCTTTGCCGCCTACCTGAACAATGACGAAGCGGCCCAGGGATTGGTCGCCGACTCGGAAGGCTTGGGCGGGACAATTTCGGTCATCAAGGCTGACGTGTCTACCTCCTCGGGCGCACTAGAGCTGATCAACTCTGCCGCGGCGCGCTCCGGGCACATCGATGTGCTGGTTAACAATGCCGGCATTGTCAGGGATTGTTACCTGGCCATGATGTCGGAGGAGGACTGGGAAGCGGTCATCAGTTCGAACATCAACCCGCTCTTTCACTGCTGCAAGTGGGGCTTGCGGAAGATGATGGGGCGCCGCCAGGGCAGCATTGTGAATATTTCTTCTATTTCGGCTGTTCTCGGAACCATGGGCCAGACCAATTACGCCGCTTCCAAGGGGGCCGCCATAAGCTTTACCAAATCTCTGGCTCGCGAGGCCGGACCGATGGGGATACGCGTCAATGCAGTCGTGGCCGGGATGATTGCGACCGATATGACCGCTGCCCTGAAGCCGGATCTGGTTGAGATGGTTGTCAAGGGCTCTGCCCTGGGCAGGATCGGTTCACCCTCCGAAGTGGCCGATGCCGTCCTGTTCCTGGCTTCCGGCCGGTCGTCGTATATCACCGGTCAATCCCTTATCGTTGATGGCGGCATCGTATGAGCAAAAGTCGCGTCGTCATAACCGGTCTGGGGATGTTCTGCGGTGCCGGCAAGAACATTGCGGAATTTTCCGATGCGCTCATCTCCGGCAGAAGCGGCATACAGCCGCTGGACCTGTTTGACGTATCACCCTTCCCCTCAAAAATCGCCTCACAGATCAAGGGGTACAACCCGCTTGATTATTTTGATGCCCGTGCGGCCCGCACTCTGTCACGTTCCGATCAATTCGGCGTGATTGCCGCCGGTGAAGCGCTTCGGGACAGCGGCGTCGCGGACAGGTATTCTCCGTATGACATGGGCGTCTCAATGGGAGGAGGCGCTGCCGGCATGTTCCAGGGGGAGATCTGGCTGAAAGCCCTCCTTAAAGGGAGAGAAGAACACCCTTCTCTCCTGCGGGGCATCCTGCCGGACCAGACCTCGACGGATATTGCCCGGATCTATAATCTGGGCGGCTATCAGGGCACGATCACGACCGCCTGTTCCTCGTCGGCAACCGCCATCGGCTGGGCGGCCGATCTGGTCGCCTGCGGACGACAAAAACTCATGCTGGCAGGCGGCGCGGACACTCTTTCTATCCTTACCTTTGCCGGTTTCAATTCATTGCGGGTTGTCGATCCCGAACCCTGTTCGCCTTTCAGTCTCGGGCGCCAGGGGATTTCTCTGGGCGAGGGGGCTGCCTTCCTGGTGCTGGAGCGAGAGGAAGACGCCCTGGCGAGAGGTGCCCGGATCTACGGGGCCGTGCTAGGCTACGCCCTGGCCGGCGAAGCCCATCACATGACGGCGCCCGAGCCGGGTGGACTGGTTCCCGCACGTGTCATGCGCGAGGCCCTTGAGCGCTCCGCTGTCGGTGTGTCGCAGGTCGGCTGGGTCAATGCGCACGGTACCGGCACTCCGCTCAATGATGTAGTTGAGTCGAATGCCATGAAACTGGTATTCGGCGACCGGGCCCCCCAGGTCCCGCTGGTTTCCACCAAAGGCATGACCGGACACTGTCTGGGGGCTGCCGGGGCTATCGAGGCCGTTGCAACGGTAATCGCACTCAACCGTAAGATCATTCCACAGACGCTCAATTTTCGCGGTCGCGACCCGGAGTGCGATCTGGAGTATTGCCATGCCGGCAATCGTCCAACCGACTGCAGGGTTGCCATGTCCAATTCCTTTGCCTTTGGCGGTAACATAACCGCGCTGGTGCTGTCATTATGAAAAATACGATCACAAATATCGTTATTACCGGTTCTTCTGCGCTATCAGCCGCCGGTACTGGTGTGGCGCCCATTCAGGAGCTTGTCCGCATGGGTGGAGATGCGTTGACTTCCGTTCCTTTCGACGTTCTCGGGGCAGATGGATATCGCTGGGGGAAAATCAACGGATTCAAGGCATCCGACTTCATGCCGCCCATGAAGGCCCGCAAGATGGACCGTTGCAGCCAGTTTGCGGTGGCTGCCGTCGGCCTGGCCCTGAAAGATGCCGGACTCGACCTGAAGGAGATCGATCCGGTACGGGTCGGCATTGTGCTCGGCAGCGGTTTTTGCGGTGTGTCCAATTCCGCTGAATTCCTGACCGGGTATTTCAACGGTGGAGTCGAGGGGATGATCCCGATGATCTTTCCCAACACGGTTCCCAATGCACCTGCCAGCTATGCCTCGATCGAGCATGGTTTCAAAGGCCCCAATGCCACGCTGGTACAGCGCTTCTGCTCGGCCGAATCGGCCTTTATGCTGGCCTGCCGGTATATAGAGGAGGGACGTGCCGATGTCATGCTGACCGGCGGCACGGACGAACTGATACCGCTCATCATGAAGGGATTTGCAGCCCTGGGACAGATGAAACCTGCCGGCGCTCCCTTTGGAGAAGGTGGCGGCATCATCGTGCTGGAGAGCGCGGAACATGCCGCCTGCCGGCTGGCAACCGTGAAAGCCGGCGTCGAGACTATTTCGACGGTCGGCATGCTTGTCGCCGGCCGTGAGGTTGAGGGTCTCGACCTGCTCATGGAGGGTGCTGCCGGCTGCTCCCTCGTATCGTTCTCCGGGACGGCCGCCGATATGCCGGCACTCCTGAAGCGGGTTTGCGATACACCTGCGATCGACTGTGGACCTGTCATCGGCCGTTCCCTGGCCATGGGGGGCACCTCCATGGCGGTGTTGCTTGCCTCGCTCGGCCCGGGTCAGCGGGGTCTCCATCTGGCCGCCTCTCCCGCCGGGCCCTGCTACGCCATATGCTTCAGCGGAGGCCGGTCTGTTCAACCCTGATCCCTCCACATATCTTCCCCACCGTTATCCGTTTCTGTTGCTCGACCGGGTGGTTGAACTGGAACCGGGTGTCCGGGCGGTTGCCCAGACAACAATTTCCGCGTCCCGTGCGTTACCACAGGTGCTGCTGGTTGAGTCGGTAGCCCAGTTGGCCGGCATCGTCACCATCCAGCAGGAGGGTGGGGGCGGCTTTCTGGCTGCCATTGACCAGGCTGAATTCAGCCGGCTGCCGCAGATCGGTGATCTGCTTACCGTAACTGCCAGGGTGATCAAGTCCTTTGGCCGCTTGTTTCTGATTGAGGGTGAGGTCTCATGCGACGAACATCAATTGCTCAGGGTCAGGCTGACGCTGGGTGCGGGTCAACTTTGAGAGGCCGGATGATTCGACTGATGCTTGCAACTGTCTGCCTGGTTGCCACCATCGCCGGTACTGCCCAGGCCAGGTCTATCTCTCCGCTGGACGGGTTGGAAGCACTGCGCAAGGGATTTTCCGGCATCACCGATTTTACCGCCGAGATCACCCAGGAAAAGCGTCTGAGACTGATGAAGCGCACCATGGTGATGAACGGCACGGTCCGCTTCAGAAAGCCGGACCAGTTTTTCATGGAGATAAATCCTCCCTACCACGCCCGCATGTTGTTGCGGGATACGATTATTGAGCAGACCAGTGGCGGGGAGGGGGAGAAAAACCGGATTGTTCTGCCGCCCGACCAGGGGCTGAAACAGTGGTTTTCCAAGCTGGCTGCTCCGGTAACCAGCCTGCCGGAGGGGGTGGCCATACAGGCAGACCTAACCAATGGCCTGTATACCCTCGCAATTGCTCCACAGGGCAGAAGCCAGATCAAGGAGTTGTCGATCGCATTTATGGGGGATGGCACCGTTCGGAAAGTTGTCATTACCGAGCAGAATGGCGACCGCTCTTCCATGACCTTTAAAAAGGTACGTCGGAATGTCGGGCTGACCGAGAAGGATTTCCGGCTGGATTGATGCTGTCGCGGTTTTCCGCGCGACCTGCCCACGCCAGGCTCCACACGCGACAGTATCATTCAATCTTTGCCGGTTCGCAGAGATTCTCGGCGCAATTGGCTTCTCCTCCGCAGGTGAAACAGTAGTACTGGGGATCACTGCTGATCCTGGCAATCTCATCGAGCCTGCCGTTGCTGCGCAGCATGCAGAGATGCCCGTGATGATCGACCCCGCAGGTGCATTTTTTCTGATTATCCATAATGTTTTCTCCTCTATGATTATAAAATCCTGCCGTAAAATATTACCATTCCATTAGAAAATGTGCTAAAAAAACGTCTGGATTCTTGCCTGAATGCAGAGAAAGGAACGCCTTGACCATGACATTTATCCCCACATCCATAGTTGTGACAGGTGGTGCCGGATTTATCGGCTCTAACTTCATACATTCCTTTATCGCCAACAACCCCGCCTGCCGGGTAGTCAACCTGGATGCTCTGACCTATGCGGGCAACCTGAAAAACCTGACCTCGCTGGCCGGTAATCCCCTCTATCGATTTGTAAAGGGCGACATCGGCGACGCGGCACTGGTTGCCGACATACTTGCCGGGGAAAAGGTCGATGCGGTAGTTCACTTTGCCGCTGAATCCCACGTGGACCGCTCCATCACCGGACCGGAGATATTCGTGCGCACCAACGTGCTCGGCAGCCAGGTTTTGCTGGAGGAGAGCCGCAAACACTGGCAGGCGGGAATCGTGCCTGATTTCCGTTTTGTTCAGATCTCCACCGACGAGGTTTATGGCAGCCTTGGAGATACCGGATTCTTCACCGAGGAGACGCCGCTGGCCCCCAATTCGCCCTATTCCGCCAGCAAGGCCGGAGCGGACATGCTGGTGCGCGCCTATCACGAGACCTACGGCATGCCGACACTGAACACGCGCTGCTCCAACAACTACGGTCCCTATCATTTTCCTGAAAAGCTGATCCCGCTTTTGATCCATAACATCATCAACGGCAAGCCCTTGCCGGTCTACGGCGACGGCAGGAACGTCCGCGACTGGCTGCATGTCCGCGATCATGCCATGGCAATCGAAACGATCCTCAAGAAGGCTGTGCCTGGATCGGTGTATAACATTGGCGGCAACAACGAGTGGAAGAACATCGATATCGTCAACCTGGTCTGCGACCTGCTCGACGGTCGACTCGGCCGGGCTACGGGAGAGAACCGCCGCCTGATCTCGTTTGTCAAGGACCGTCCCGGCCATGACCGGCGCTATGCCATCGATGCGTCCCGACTGAAGCAGGATCTGGGGTGGGAGCCCGCCTACACCTTCGAGCAGGGAATTTCCGAGACGATCGACTGGTACCTGGCCAATCAGGAATGGGTTGCGGATGTTACTTCCGGTTCATATCGTGCCTATTGCGAAAGCCAGTACGGAGAGCGGCCATGATCCTGGTGGTTGGTGCCAATGGCATGCTGGGGCGCGACATGATGGGGGTCATCGGGGGGGCCGGCCGAGGCGTCGATGTCGACGAGGTCGATATTACCTCGCTGGAATCTACCGAGCGGATAGTCAGAACGCTGAAGCCGGAGATCGTCATCAACTGCGCGGCCTATACCGACGTGGACGGGTGCGAGTCCAATGCGGAAACGGCCATGCAGGTTAACGGCGAAGGCGTTGCCCACCTCGCCATGGCCAGTCGCGAGATCGGCGCCCGCCTGGTGCACGTCAGCACCGACTATGTCTTTGACGGCGGCAAGGGCAGCCCGTATGTCGAGGATGATGCCACCCGTCCGCTGGGCGTCTATGGAGAGTCCAAGCTGGCCGGAGAGTTGAATGCCGCGTTCAACCCCGACCATCTGATCGTCCGTACCCAGTGGCTGTATGGCCTCCACGGCAAGAACTTTGTCGAGACCATGCTGCGCCTGGCCGGAGAAAAAGATGAGTTGGCGGTTGTCACTGACCAGATAGGTTCTCCGACATGGACGGTTGATCTGTCCCACGCCATTCTGGCCCTGGTGAAAACCGGGCAGCGCGGAGTCTATCATGCCGCCAATGCCGGATTCTGCTCCTGGAATGAATTTGCACGGGCCATCTTCGAGGAGGCCGGCCTGCCGGTCAAGGTAGCCGGCATGACGACCGACGAATTGAACCGACCGGCCCGCAGACCCCTGTATTCGACACTTGATTGCGGGAAACTGGAAAAAGATACCGGATTCCGGCTTCAGCCATGGCGCTCGGCATTGAAGGCGTATCTGCGGTTGAGAAATACATGACATCGAGGAGACGTACTATGGAACGGGGAGAGCGCCCTTGGGGCTCATATCTGGTGCTTGATGAAAGCAGCAGTTACAAGATCAAGCGCATCGAGGTGTTGCCCGGCCAACGCCTGTCGTTGCAGAAGCACCATCATCGCAGCGAACACTGGATAGTGGTGTCCGGCACCGCTTTGGTAACCTGCGGAGACCAGCAGCAGGTGGTTAATGTCAACGAGTCCACCTTTATCCCGATCGGGGAGAACCACCGCCTGGAGAACCCCGGCAAGATTCCGTTGGTTATTATCGAGGTCCAGAGTGGCGAATATCTGGGAGAGGATGATATCGTCCGTTTTGATGATGACTACAACCGTACCGATGAGCGGGTTGATGCGATATAGCGCGGCGACGGGATTTCCCCGCCGGTTGAGTGTATGGCTGTGTCTCCTGCTCCTGAGCGTTCTGGCTGCGGGATGCGCCGCCACGTCCACGACTATTCTGGACGAGGAGGTGGTCACCAACCAGAAACACATGGCCAGCTACAAGACCCTCATCATTCGTGACTTTGAACTGAAGAGAGAGCTCTACACCGAAGAGCCCGAAGAAAAAATGAGTGACAGGGAGCGTCTCTATGCCCAGATCCCGTCTCAACTGTCCGAGAACATCGAACGGTATGTCAAGGCCCGTCAGATCTACCAGCACGTAACCAGAGACGGTCGGCCAACCGACACCACGCTTGTTTTGAAGGGGAAGTTCACCAGGGTGGGGCGCTTCAGGATATCCATTACCGGAACGCTGTTCGACGGCGCCAGTGACCAGGAAGTGGCCTTCTTTCGGCAGACGCTCTGGGATGTATTTGACTCAACCGAGACTATCAATGAGCTCTCCCGTGAGGTTGCTGACTTTATTGATCGTATCCAGTACAAGTAGGGGAGACTCAGATGTACATCGTTATTCTGGCGGGTGGCTCCGGAACCAGGTTCTGGCCTCTTTCCCGCACGGCCCGTCCCAAGCAGCTGATATCAATCACCGGTGACCGGACCATGCTTCAGCGGACGGTGGAGCGTGTGATGCCGCTCAAGCCGAAACGTATCCTGATTATAACCAACACGATCCAGGCCGAAGAAACCGAACGCCAGGTCGTGCATTACCGCATGATACCCATCGATGTCATTGCCGAGCCATTGGCCAGAAACACGGCTCCGGCCATCGGCCTGGCGGCAACCATTATTGCTGCCCATGATCCCGAGGGTGTCATGGTCGTGCTGCCCGCCGATCACTTCATCAAGGATGAGCAGGCGCTCCAGAAGGCGTTATTCGATGCCGCCCACGCCGCCCGCAGCGGCTACCTGGTTACGCTGGGCATCCTGCCATCACGTCCCGAAACCGGTTATGGCTATATTGAGGCCGATATGGACCTGCGCGGCAGCGGCCCTTTTCCGGTTCGTCGCTTCGTGGAAAAACCGCCCCTGGATGAAGCCGTCAGGTATCTGGATGCCGGCAATTTCTTCTGGAACAGCGGCATGTTCATCTGGCGAGCCGATACCGTCAGGGCGGAAATCAGGACGTATCTCCCCGAGCTGGATGAAGCCCTTTCAAGACTTGCATTTACAAACGATATCTGGGAACTGTCCGATCTGGAAGAGCAGATCGCGGCGGTGTATGCCTCGGTTGCGAGCGTCTCCATCGATTATGGCGTGATGGAAAGGTCGTCCAGGGTGCAGGTCGTTCCGGTGGAGATGGGCTGGAGCGATGTGGGCAGTTGGAGCTCTTTGCCGGAAGTGGTCGCGGCGGATGAGTCGGGGACGGTGTGCGTCAATGCCAGCGGCCATGTCTCTCTCGATTCGAGCGGTTGCCTGATCTACGTCGATAACAAAACTGTCGCCACGGTCGGTGTCCATGATCTGATTGTGGTTTCGACGCCGGATGCGCTGCTGATATGTGACCGCGAACGCGCCCAGGATGTGAAGAAGGTGGTTGAAGAGCTTGGCAAGCGGGGTTGCGACTTCGTTTTGTAGCGTGCGCTTAGGCATCTCCCTGGAGGTGTAAACGCAGAGGCAAGGTTCCTGCACGGACAACCGCGCAGGAACTGCTTTTCTATTTCCCTTGCCAAAAGAACGGTCTTTTTTTTATCAGTATCGTCAACGTAGTCTGCTTACATGGTTGACATCGGGAGGGACAGTGAGCAGCACCATAGAACAGGAACTAGAGCAGATCAGGAGTCGGGGCCTGTACCGCTCGACCAGGATGATCACAGGTAAACAGGGGCCCCATGTGGAGATGGGCGGACGGGATGTGTTGATGCTCTGTTCCAACAATTATCTCGGTTTGGCCGATAGTCCCGCATTGATCCAGGCCTCGGTCGAGGCGACTGAAAGGTACGGCACCTCGAGCGGGGCCTCGCGCCTCGTATCGGGCACCATGGCGCTGCATGAGCTTCTTGAGGCTGAGATTGCCGCATTCAAGAGTACCGAGGCCGCCTTGACTTTCAACAGCGGCTATGCAGCCAATACCGGCATCATTGCCGCACTGGTCGGTCGTGGAGACGTGATTTTCTCGGACCGCCTCAATCATGCCAGTATCGTGGATGGAGCGCTGCTGTCATCCGCCAGGCTCATGCGCTATCCGCACAATGACGTACGCGCCCTGGAATCGCTCCTGAAAAGACATCGCGGTGCCGGACGGGCACTAATCGTTACGGACGCTGTCTTCAGCATGGACGGCGACCTGGCGCCTCTGGGCGAGCTTGTCGAACTGAAGAAGGCGCATGAGGCACTGCTGCTCGTGGATGATGCCCATGGCAGCGGGATCCTAGGCGCAGGAGGGGGGGGAACGGCGGAATTGCTTGGCGTAGCGAAGGATGTCGATATCCTGATGGGCACCTTTGGCAAGGCCCTGGGAAGTTTTGGCGCTTATGCGGCACTTTCGGGTGAGTTGCGTGAGCTGCTGGTCAACCGGGCCCGCAGCTTCATATTTTCCACGTCACTGCCTCCGGCGGTTCTGGGCGCATCACTGGCGGCCCTCAAGATAATCCGTTCACCTGCTGGGAAATGCCTCCGCGAGGCTCTCATCTCCAATGCGGCCAGCTTCCGGTCACTCCTGTCCGAGGCAGGTTTCAATCTGCCGGTGGGGACGACCCAGATCATCCCGATTCTGACCGGTCAGGCGGAAACCACGATGCGTTTTTCGGAGATGCTGCTCGAAGAGGGGATCTTTGTGCAGGGCATTCGTCCGCCGACGGTTCCGGCTGGGGCCTGCCGATTGCGTTGCACGGTCATGGCCACTCACACGCGCCAGGACCTGGAATGGGCTGCCTCACGGATCACCTCTGTGGGCAAAAGCCTGGGAGTGATTTGATGGCCTGGTATGAATCTGATTCCGGGAGCCGGCTCTGGTTTGAGGATCAAGGCTCAGGTACACCGGTTGTCTTTATTCATGGCTGGTGCATGTCCTCGGCTGTGTGGCGACTGCAACAGGAGGGTCTGGCGGACTTCTGCCGGGTCATTACGGTCGATTTGCCGGGTCACGGCATATCGCCCCCGTCAGTCGGCGGCTTTACCATCAGCGGCTGCATAGCCGACATTGCGGGGTTATTCGATTATCTCGACCTGCATAATGTCCTGCTGGCCGGCTGGTCTCTGGGAAGCCTGATCGCTCTTGAATCGATTGATCTCCTGAAGGAGAGGCTGTGCGGCTTGGTTCTGATTGCCGCAACGCCCTGTTTTGTGCAAAAGGTCGGATTTTCATACGGTCTGTCGAGGATCGAGGTGGACGGCATGACCAAAAAGGTTCAGCGCAGCCTGCGTCGCGCCCGGGAGGGATTTACGGCCCGCATGTTCGCGGCCGGTGAACTGGAGGACCCTTCACGTGCTGGCATGATTCAAGAGCTGTTGTCAGGCGTGCCGCAGCCGACCACGGAAGTGGCGCTCCAGGCGTTGGACGCCCTGGTCGCAACCGACCTGCGTGACCGGCTGGACACGATTGACCTGCCGACACTGATCATCAATGGCGAGTGTGACCTGATCTGTCTGCCTCAGGCCTCATCGCTGCTGGTACAACGGATTTTGAATGCTCGCCGGATTGAGTTCGCCGGATGCGGGCACGCCCCGTTTCTAACGCAGAGTGTACGTTTCAATGCATGTCTGGAGGAATTTAGAGAAATGGTGAGTGCTCGTGCGCATTAACCGGAACAGGGTCGGCAGGGCGTTTCACCGCCAGGCAGGTGAATATGATCAGCATGCCACGGTACAGAAGCGGGTGGTCGAGCGTCTGATGTCGCTGATTCAAGGCCAAATGTCAGAGGACCCGGCTGTTGTCCTTGATATTGGCTGCGGTACCGGCCACCTGCTTTCCTCGCTGGTCAGGCGGTATCCGCATTCACGCCTGTACGGGCTTGATCTGGCTTATAACATGACCCGCTGTGCCGCTGATCGCCTCGGCCCGCATGCCGCGCTGGTAAATGGAGACGCTGAACATCTCCCCTTCAGGGATGCCGCCTTTGATCTGCTGGTTTCCACCTCGACACTGCAATGGATAGACAACCTCGATCTGATTTTGCGGCAAGGCTCCCGCGTGCTGCGCCCCGATGGCCTGATGTGCATCGCCTTCTTCGGGGGCCGGACCATGTGGGAGTTGCAAGAGTGTTACCGCCAGGCCGTGGGGTCGCGAGACTATTTCAAGGACAGGCTGCACCGCTTCAAGGATATCGCGACAGTCCGGGAGTCCCTTGAACGGAGTGTTTTCAGCAGCGCCATGCTCTTCAGCGAGACAGAAATGGATTACTACCCTGATGTTCCCGAACTGCTTCGCTCGGTCAAACGTATCGGAGCGGGGGCATCTGCCCAGGATGGAGGGCGCGGGGGGTTGGGGTGGAGAAGGGTCCTTAACGAAACATCCCGTTTGTACCGTGAAAAGTTCGGTGCAGACGGGATGATTCCGGTCACGTATGAGGTTCTGTATGTAGTTGTACGACGCCCGGCAGAGCTTATTCCAGCATAGTGATCAGTTTTTTGGCCAATGGATTGACAACACTATAGTGTACTTCAACGCCCTCTCGTTTGCCCTCGATGATCCCCTTATGCTTGAGTAGCGCCAGGTGTTGCGAAACTGTCGCCTGTGGCAGACCGAGACACTCCCAGATATGCTTGACATTGCACTCGTGTGTACAGAGACCGGCCACGATCTTCAGTCGAATCGGATGGCCGAGTACCTTCAGTATCTCTGCTTCCGTGGTGAATTTTCTGGTTATATCGAATTCCATAAATCAGCCTCTTTTTTAGTAAAATATATATATAGATGTCTATGGCGTCAATTAAAATATGGAATGTTGAAACATTGTTTGACAAATTGCGATCATTCTCCAGGGCGGGGAAAGATGGTCGTTGCAAAGTGGCAGGCAGACAGGTGCCCCGGTTTTATTTGCATTAGAGCCGGCACTTCATTGCTGCAGATTTCAGCGGCATAACGGCAACGGGTATGAAACCGGCAGCCGGACGGGATGTCGAGAGGAGAGGGCAGGTCATCGTTGAGGATGACCCGCGCCTTGCGGGAATCAACCGAGATACTCGGAATGGCGGCCAGTAATGCCTCTGTGTAGGGATGGAGGCACTGGATGAAAAGATCGGCTGTTGGCGCCTGCTCGACGATTATGCCGAGATACATGATGCAGATCCTGTCACACATGTGTTGCAGCACCGACAGGTTGTGGGAAATCATCACGAGTGACAGGTTGAAACTGCCTTTCATCTCTTGCAGCAGGTTGATGATCTGCGCCTGGATCGAGATGTCGAGCGATGAAACCGGCTCATCCGCAATGAGGATGGAGGGGGCTGCCGCCAATGCTCGGGCGATGCCGATGCGTTGACGTTGCCCTCCGGAAAATTCATCCGGAAAGCGTTGGGCGAGCTCCGGACTCAATCCGACGGTTTCCATCAGTCTCGCCACCGACGTGCGAATGCTTGAACCTTCTACGCCCGCAATGACGAGCGGTTCCGCGATGATGTCAGAGATGCGCATGCGCGGGTTGAGAGATGAAAAGGGGTCCTGAAAGATCATCTGAGTCGAGCGCCGGAATTGTTGATAATCCGCTGAGGAAAGTGACTCCAGCGGCACGCCCCGGTAGCGGATTCCACCTCGGTCCGGCTTCATCAACCCCGCCAGTATCTTGCCCAATGTTGATTTGCCGCAACCCGATTCACCCGCAATCCCGAGCGTCTCGCCTCCGGAAAGTTCAAGGCTGACATCGTCGAGAGCTGTCAGAAGCCCGCCTTTTTTGGTCGCTGTGGTTAATCTGAACTGTTTGCGCAGATTATGGCCGGCGAGTATGGCGCTATCCTGCCCGTTCATTGCCAGCATCTCACGCTGTGCCCGGGCGAGATTTCACGCAGGGCCGGTGTCTCGTCCCGGCATTCAGGCCTGGCAACCGGGCAGCGCTGGCAGAATCCGCAGCCTCGAAGGGTGGAGGACAGACCGGGCTGCTGGCCGGCTATCGTGACAAGCGGTTTGCCCGGCACAGAGTTTTGCGGCAATGAAGCCAGCAGCGCCAAGGTGTAGGGGTGGCGGGGATTGGTGAAAAGTTCCCGGGTGGAGGATTCTTCAACGATACGACCGGCGTACATGACATAGGTATGGTCCGAGCGTTCGGCTACAATGCCCAGGTCATGGGTTATGAGCAGGATTCCCATGTGCGAGGATTGTCTGAGCGAACCGATGAGCTCAAGTATCTGGGCCTGAATGGTTACATCCAGGGCGGTGGTCGGTTCATCGGCAATCAGCAGGGAGGGGTTGCAGGCCAGCGCCATGGCGATCATGACCCGTTGGCGCATGCCGCCGCTCAGTTGGTGCGGGTAGTCGCGCATCCGTTCGCTGGCGGAAGGTATGCCAACGCTTTGAAGGAGACCAATGCCCTGATTGGTCGCATCGCTTCTGGAAAGCTTGCGGTGCAGAATCAAGGGTTCCGTTATCTGGTCCCCAATCCGCAGAACCGGGTTCAGCGAGGTCATCGGCTCCTGAAACACCATGGAGATCCGGCTGCCCCTGATCAGACGCATCTCCTTCTCGGAAAGTTCAAGCAGATTGCTTCCCTCGAAATTGATGGAGCCCGATGTTATCCGCCCTGGCGGAGGAACAAGACGGATAATAGAAAATGCGGTCATTGATTTTCCCGATCCCGATTCACCCACCAGTGCGACAGTCCGCCCGTTTTCAATACAGAGACTGACCCCGTTTACCGCATGGGAATCCCCTTCCGGGCCCTTGAAGCAGGTGTGCAGATCGTTGATGGAAAGCAATTCTTGCATGTATACCTTCGAAATCTGGCAGGGGAATCAGGCGTGGCCGACAGAGTCAGTCAGCATGACGGGCTGCGGGGCGCTGAATCTGGGGTGGTAAAGGTTGCCTTCTTCTATAATCTGGGTAAAGACATTGACAAGCACGGGATCGAACTGGGAACCGGCGTTGTCGCGAAGCTCTGCAATCGCGCTTTCCAGCGGCAAGGCCTTTCGGTAGGGGCGGTCGGAGGTCATGGCATCGAAAGAGTCGGCAACGACAAGGATGCGCGCCTCCAGTAACTGATCGTCCGGCTTGATCCGGTTCGGGTATCCCATGCCGTCGAATCTTTCGTGATGCTGCCCGATGCATACGCGCACATCATGAAGAAACTCAATGGGTTCAAGGATATGCATCCCGATGGAAGGGTGCTTCTGCAACTCCCGTATGTCCTGGGGCGTTAACTTGCCTTCTTTGTGGAGCAGACTGAGATCAATTCCGATCTTTCCGATGTCGTGCAGGATGGCTGCCCGCTCAAGAATCTGCATGCGGTTGGCGGATAGGTTCAGGCGTCGTCCGATTTCCAGAGAGTAGCGGGTAACCCGTTCCGAATGTCCCCTGGTGTAGCTGTCACTGGCTTCGATGGCGGATACGAGCGCCTGAATGGTGTTCAGGTAGGTTTGTTGCTGCTCGTCGTACAGGGTCGCGTTCTTGATTGATATGGCCGCCTGGGCGGCGATTGTGCTGAGCATCTCCATTTCATCGGAATTAAACCGGGAGTCGTCACACTTGTTGACCACGCTGATGGTGCCGATGATTTCATCCTTTATCATCAGTGGAGCACAAATCAGCGACTTGCGTTCATAACCGAGATCGCTGAAGCGATCGAATTGCGGATATTCATTGATGTCCGCAATCAGGAGGGGCAGGCGATTCTTTATGACCCAGGTGGAGACGCTGGAATCTTTCATGGGGATGGAGGTTGTAGGAGCCAGCGGTTTGCCGCTTCCGATCAGGTTTGTGACATTCAGGCAATTGTTGTCGGCATCATACAGGATGATATAACCGAAGGTTGCATCAAGTGCTGTCGTGGTCGTGCGCACAATCAGATTGAACATCCGGTCGATATCCATGGTCGAATTGATGGCCAGTCCGATTTTGTTGATTGTGGAAAGCCGCTCGACCGCTTGTCCAAGGTGATAGTTCTTCTGCTCCAGCTCGCTGGCCAGATCGGTAATGGTGAAATTGGCCTGCTCGATTTCCTCGATGCGTTCCTCCAGCGACACGTTCAGGTTTTCTATCTCCTTGAGCTGTTCCTCAAGCTTCAGGTTCATCTGATGTGTCACGTCGTGGTGGATAAGTTTCTCTTCGGCCCGGGCAAGCTCGCGTTCATGCATGACCGTGGTCGCCATCAATGTCTTGAGTTTGGCAGTCATGAGATTGAAGTGGTTTGAAAGCAGTGTCAGTTCCTTGCTGCTGGTGATGTCGGCCGTGGCGGAAAAATCACCTGCCTCAACTCGTTGCATCGACTTGATAAGCTGTTTGACGGGGTGGTCCACTAACAGCGTGAGAAAGGTGAAGAGTGCCCCGATAATCATGGTGATTATAAGGAGAGCGGAATAGATGGCGTTTCGCTGCGATTTTTGGAGAAACTGCACATGCTTGGTGAGTGACAGTTCGGTCTGCATATAACCGATTGTGGACTGCGAGGCGGGGTGGCAGCCGTAACATTCGGGGCTGTTGACGATGCGCGAAAATGAATCAAAGGAATCGTGCGCACCGGAAAAGAAAAAATTGTCCTTTTTTGAGGAATTGATAAATAAATTGTATTCGGGTTGGGGAATATATTGACCAACCATCCGCTTATCGGCTGAGTGGAGAATTTTTCCCTTCGAGTCGATAATTCTCAAGGCCATGATATAGTCCTTCGACCGGACCCGGGCGAGGATGTCGTTGATTTCGTTGCCGGCGTGCCCAAGCTTCATGGACGAGTACATGCTTGTGAGAATGCTTTCCACAAGTACGAAAGAATTCTGCTGGGCCATCTCCTCCTGCATAATTTTCTGGTCCGAGAAATTGATCCATGAAGAAATGCTGATCGCACCGATGACGATAATAGCCACCAGTCCGACAACTTTAATTTTCAGCGATTTTAACAATGGATATATCTCCAAACAGAATCAAAAAAAAAGCGTGATTTGGCGAAACCGTCGTCCAACGGGTAACTAGATGTAACTAGGAGATAATACGTTATAACTGCCGGTCTAGACAAGTTCATTGTAATTCGATAGCAGTCAAATCACCATCTTGGCGGAAATGTGTAAGCATTCAGCAAGCGCCTGTGTTCGTGGCGTTCTTAATGAACGACGAAATATTACCACATATTTGGTCAGAATATATACAGTAATTGTGCCATGTTAGCCATTTGCAGCTATAAAATAGTTACAACGCCAGGCACGCGCTGGTTTTATCGCAAAAAAAATTGACGGCGGTCTTATTTTGTGTTTGTATCATCCAGTCTTGAAGCCTCTTGTAATACGCATATTCCTGACGGGACTGTTGGTTTGTTTGCTCTGTTTTGCCACCTCCCGGAATGAGAGTACGGCTGCCATTCCAGCAGAAACTATTCGTGTAGCCATTCTCAAGAATGCCACGAGTGTTACGGTGAATGGCGACGGACTTATCGCAATTCGTGAAAATGGCGCTGCAGTCGCACTC
>JAJYBH010000157.1 GCA_021779135.1 Deltaproteobacteria bacterium | reverse complement strand
CGGATAATTCACCAGGGGTGCGCATCCTGAGAGGAGAAGCAGTATCGCCAGCATGCTAGCAGGAATGTTTAAAAGCCTTTTTAGATACATATGCCACGACGCTTTGTTATCAAGGTATTACCTGATCACTACTGATTTCAGATTAGATCAGATCCGGCTATTGCACAACAACCAGGAGCGTTTGATTATGGAGAAAGGAAAGCCGGTGCTCCCCTGTCATTTCACAACGATCCGGTACATGGTCACCTCGGCCTCGGCCATGATCTTTCCATCCAGTTCGAGCCAACCCCTCACATCCACCAGCCTGCGGCGTTCTCCTACCACCGCGCCGATCACCGTCACCAGCGATCCGGTCGGCACCGG
The DNA here is from genome assembly GCA_021779135.1 of Deltaproteobacteria bacterium. GTDB lineage: Bacteria > Desulfobacterota > Desulfuromonadia > Geobacterales > Pseudopelobacteraceae > CAIPTY01. The sequence goes on along the minus strand of JAJYBH010000157.1, from coordinate 5,473 downwards.
TGCCCGGTAGCGGGTCTTTATTTCAGTGGTGACGACCGTCATCCCGCATCCCATGCAGGCCTGAGCACAGATCTCGTCCAGCAGGGCCGTGATGATGCCGCCGTGTGTGACCCCCTGCCATCCCTGATAATTCTCGCCTATCCGTACGCGGGTTTCCGCCCGGCGACGTTCAGGATCTTTCCTGAACTCGGCCTTCAAGCCGATGGGGTTGTCCTTGCCGCAGATGAAACAGCGGCTGTCATCAAGTACCTGCACGGTGATCCTTTTCTTCATATATTGGTTGTTACCGGCTGGCTAGAGAATACCCGTGACCAGCGCCAAGGCCTCGGCTGCGATCGACTCACCCGGATAGGTGGCGTTTAAGATGCCGACCCTGGCGGCCGGAAGCTTCGCCAGTTCCCGTTTGTAGCACGAGGCCTGCCGGAGTATGTCATCCGGCGTGAAGATCCCCTCGATACTGGAACCCAGGTTATCCAGGGCTATCTCCGGTGCGGCGTCCAGAAAGATGGTCAGATCCGGTACAACCTCTCCCCCGAAATCCAGCCCTCGCGCACGGGCCTCAAGGCTGTCTAAACCCTCCTTGTACCAATCATGCCCTTTGAGATCGGCATAGGCAATCGAGGCCAGCGTAAAATTCTTGCACAGGACAATTTTGCCGGCACGGATTTCGTCACGGATCACACTGCAGGCCCGCGCCCGGGAGGCAAGCTCATAGAAGAAATCGGGCTTGAAGAGACCGTAGCGCCAGCCGCAGTTCAGGTCCAGGGCCCCCATGAGCTGCGCCCGGCCGGAATCGGGACTATCGATCTCGTAGACAGCGTAACCCTGGCGCACCAGCGCCTCCCGCAACCTCTCGGCCAGGCTGACCGCATATTTGCCTGTTCCGTAAAGACCTTCGATAACGATCAGTTTCCCCGTTTTCATGGTTACTCCTTCCGTATGACAACCGACTGCGGCAGAAATGGCTGCGCCTATCATCCGTATGTATTTTAGTATAACATACTAAACCGTGATCTGAAGCAGTGACATGTGCTGCATCCAGCTATCTCAGGCCGCATCTGTCAACGGATCAAGTCTACAACCAGGATAGTCACGGACAATGACGCGACTATCCCCTACCCGTTATTCGAAAAGGCCCGGTGTTGAGTCGAAGATGTGCGGGTTTGAAAATAAATTGGAAAGATCTGATTTGAGGAGTAAACTTTAGTTCATGAAACTGAATGCGGGAGTGATTATGCGGATACTGATAATGATACTGTATGCCCTGCTGGCAAGCGCCACTATTGCAGCGGCACGGGACGACCGCCCCATAGGCATGGTAGAAACGGTCTCTGGTGACGCCTACATACAGCGGAACGACCAACGATTGGCGGCACAGCCCGGATCCGAACTGTTCCTGGGCGATGTGCTTTCTACCGGCAGCAATGGCGCGGTGGGAGTCATCCTGCGGGATGACACGGTCCTCTCCCTGGGACCGTCGTCCGAGACCCGTCTGGAACAGTTTGCGTTCGATCCCGCGGAGCATAAATTGGGTATGTTGCTGCGGGTGACGCGCGGGCTTTTTTCGTATGTCTCCGGCAGGATATCCAAGCTTTCACCCGGTTCGGTCCGGATAGAGACGCCGGTTGCCACACTGGGCATCAGGGGCACGCGTCTGGTCGCCAGGATTGTTCCATGAAGAGTGCCGTTTGCCGCCGCCTGCTGCTCTCTTTATGCCTCCTGATGCTCGTCCTCCTCTCGGGGTGCACTGTTCAAAAGAGTGTAATCGTGCTGCTCCCCGAGGATGGCAAGGTTTCGGGCGCAATCACGGTTGAGAATGCCCAGGGTTCGCAGCTGCTGAACCAGTCGTGGCAGTCGCTGGAGATTGCGGGGCCCGAGGGTCGGCCGACTCGTCCGGTCGTGCTCGATGAGAAGGCCGTGCGGGATGAATTCGGCAAGGTCATGGCCGCCATGCCGCTGCAACCGGCCCACTTCCTGCTCTTCTACAAACAGGGCAGCGCCGAACTCATCCCCGATTCGCAACGCCTCCTGCCCACGATCGTCACAGCCATCAAGGAACGGCATCCGGCGCAGCTGTCCGTGGTCGGACACACCGACACCATGGGCACGCCGGAGTTCAATTATCAACTCGGCCTGCTGCGGGCGACCTCGCTCGTTGATCTTCTCGTTTCGCTCGGCGCGGCCCCGGCACGCGTCGACACCTCCTCCCGCGGCAATAATGACCTCCTCGTGAAAACCGCCGACCAGATCCCCGAACCGCGCAACCGGCGGGCCGAGGTCACTGTCCGATGACTTCCCGCCCGGAACGTACGAAGCCTTGAGTTCAATCCCCCCCCGGACAAGGATGCCGTTGTGCCCCCGCTGAGCATCAACAGTCACCGCAGGCTGCTTCGCGGCGGCAGGGCGCTGATCCTGGCCTCCGGATTCTTCCTTACGCTGGCCCTGTGCGCCGTAGCGCTCGTGCAACCGGCTGTTCTTGCGCACCTTGACGGACGCTTTTTCGACACTCTCGTATCCGACGAACCGCCGCCCAAGGGGTACACCGCACCCGTTGTAGTGGCCCTGGACGACGAATCGCTGGCCCGCTTCGGCCGCTGGCCCTGGCCACGGGCCCTGGTTGCGGACCTGCTGAACCGGATCGCGGCGCAACACCCCGCCAGCGTCGGCATCGATGCCATCTTCGCGGAACGTGAACTCCCCCTCTCGGCCAATTCCTCGACTACTGCCGGCAATCTTTCGGCCGGCGACACGGCCCTGGCAAAAGCCCTGGCCAGCGGCCCCTTTGTACTCGGCTTCGAACTGACCTTCGCGCCGCCAACAGGACGTGTCTCTGACGAGCGTCTGCTCCACCCGCTTAACCTCGTTGCGCTGACCGGTAAAGGGTCCACGGATCCCCGCAGGCGCCTCTGGCAGGCCACCGGAGCCGTGGCCAGCCTTCCGGAGTTCTCCCGTTCCGCTTCCGGCGCCGGTTTCGTCAACGCCGCCAGGGAACAGGAGGGTGTGCTCAGGCGGATGCCTGTTCTCATCAAGGAGGGAGCGAAGGTCCTTCCAAGCCTGGCCCTGGCGACCGTCCTGAGGAGCGGGGCCGTATCCGAAGCGCACCTCACCTCGACCTGGAACGGGGACTGTTCCCTGCGGATCGGGGAGCGGAGCATCCCTCTGGATGATCGGGGGCGACTGCTGCTTCGCTACCGGGCCTGGCACGGCACGAGCAAACCCGTTGCGGCCTGGGAACTGCTGGAGGGGCGTGTGCCGCCGGATGCGCTGCAGGGGCGAGTGGTCTTTGTCGGCGCCACGGCCTCCGGGATGGGCGAGGCGGTGGTGACACCCGTAAACGCGCTGCTGTCGGGGGTTCAGGTCCACGCGATCGCGGCGGAAAACATCCTCAACTATGATTTCGCCCGGCCCAGTCCGTGGGTGTATCGTCTGCTTGCCACACTTGCACTGGGCACTCTTGCCACGCTGGTCTGTGCCGCACTGCCGGTCATGCGCGGGGCGCTGTTGCTTGGCGTCGCGGCCAGCGCCGCCTGGCTGGGGTCCGTCTGGCTGTTCCGGAGCAGCGGCCTTTTCCTCTCGCCCGTAACACCCCTAATCGCGCTGCTGGCGAACTTCTCCCTGCTGTCGCTGATCCGGTCGTTCTTTGTGGAAAAGAGGGGCCAGCGCCAGACGCGCGACCTGGCAACGACCCGCGAGTTCATCATGACCTCCCTGGCCGCGATTACCGAGATCCGGGACACCGAGACCGGGGCGCACATCATGCGTACCCAGCGCTACCTGCACGTCATCTGTCAGGAGCTCTCGCAGAATCCGCGCTTCCAGCCGCTGCTGGATCAGGAAACCATCGATCTGATTTCAAAACTGGCACCCCTGCACGACATAGGCAAGGTCGGCCTCCCCGACCACCTGCTCCACAAGACCTCGACCTTCACGGCCGAGGAATACGAAGAGGTCAAGAAACACGCGGCCTACGGCAGGGATGCGATTGCCAAGGCCGAATCGCGCGCCGGCGTGCAGGATGACGTTCTGCTTCAGTACGCCAAGGACATGGCCTATTCCCACCACGAGCGCTGGGACGGCTCGGGCTACCCCGAAGGGCTGCGGGGTGAGCAGATACCATGGCCGGGCAGGATCATGGCCATTGCGGACGCCTACGATGCCATCATATCGAGGAGGGTCTACAAGGAGCCGGTTCCCCATGAAGCAGCCGTTCGCATCATCATCGCCGGCAGGGGAATCCTGTTCGACCCCGACATCGTCGATGCCTTCGTCAAGGTAGAGGAGCAGTGGCGCAGGATCGCCAGCGAACTGGTCGATGCGGACGACAGCGCGGGGTAGGAACAGGCGGGATACCTCGCCATTCCCGCCCCCTCCCCTTGCGCGCCTCAGCGGAATCCGCTGGTAACGGCAAACGCCAGCCATTTCAGAGCCGTCAAGGGCGCCCTGCGGGGTCGGGGGTGCTCGTCAGGTCGATTGAATCTTCCGAGGGGCATTGCCTGCCAGCCAGATCTTCCCACTCGAGGCACGAGGAAGAGCACGTTCGCAGCGGGCTTTTGAAGGTTTTGTACAGGAGTTCGTTGAGATCGTTCTGCGCTATGGGGACCAGGTAACATATCCCCATGGCGACGGAACCATCATCCGCAACCGTGGCATATATGCACTTTCCGGTTAACCACACCTGAACAATCGGCAACTTGACCTTGATGGTGTCATGTTTCTTGGGAATGGGGGCCGGAGGCTCCAGGGGAGGAAGTATAACCTTCATGCCGTGAGTACAGAAATTGGCCACCTCGGCTTCAGCGGATAAATCTACTCCCCATGAAACCGTTACCTTGCACAGGCTTTTCGGCAAAATTTGCGTATCGTACCTGATCGAACGTCTCTTCTTCATGGAGCCACCTTTATCCGGGAATCGGATAGTGTTGCTTTACACCCATCACACCTGTCTTATTAAAGTTACCCCGCAACGTGCCGCTATACGGGGAGCAGGTCAAACACCTCACCACCTGGAGGCGACACGTGTATCGCTTTGAAAGATTGACCAAATAAAGCCGCCATACACGGATGCATCCACCTTGTGACGAAAAAGGGGGCTATCCTCGTTCGCGGCACCAGCGTAATACCCTGCCTGCCCGCCGACATAGGCCCGTATCCACTCCGTGATTCCATATGACAACCCGACTTTTAACGCACTGCCCAGGTATCCGCCATCAGCTTCATAGGCAGGGCGCGTAGCCGTCGCATACCTCGGTTCCACCTGGTAAAAATATTTTTGCAGTTTTTTCGTGGCAAAACTGGAGCCGATGGAGCAATCCAGATCGATGCCGGAATTGAACACGTTGCGCCGCCAGTGGGTTAATTTCGGATTGAAGTGATAGCCCCGGTGATCGATCCTGCCAAAATCGGTGGAAAACACCGCCCGGACCGGCAGATGCAATTCGGTTTCACCGCCCCCCACTTTCCCGAGCTTGATCTT
>JAJYBH010000047.1 GCA_021779135.1 Deltaproteobacteria bacterium | reverse complement strand
GCCATCATTTCCTGCTCGGCCTGTTCGCCAAGATTCTTGGTATCCACCAGGAACAGAATGCGTTTGGCGTCGGCATACTTGAGCAGGCGATACATGGCAGTTATGGCGGTATAGGTCTTTCCGGCCCCCGTGGCCATCTGGATCAGAGCCCGCGGCCGGTTTGCCTTGAACGAGGTTTCCAGGTTGGTAATAGCGAGTTCCTGACAATCACGTAGTTTTAACTCATTGGCAGGCAGTTTCTGCGGATTGAGCAGCGGAATGCGCTGCAAGCGCCCTCGAAGTGAAGCGTCTTGCGAGAGCCATTCACCTAGGGTCTCGGGACGATGAAAGCTAAAAACCTCGTCGGAACGGGGCTTGGGATCACGTTGGTCGGTAAACTGGGTAATAATACCGGTGCTTTCGTACAGAAAGGGTAACGGGACATTGTTGTTTACCCACTTCAGTTTTGCGGCTGCGTAGTCTTCGGTTTGCGCTTCATGGGCCGTCAAGCGGTGCCCTTCCTCTTCCCGTTTCGCCTCGATTACCCCCACAGCTTTCTTGTTGACGAACAGAACATAATCGGCAGGGCCAGTATCGGTCGGGTACTCGCGCACCGCTTGCCCCAGTCCGGCGTTTAAGTCAATCTTTTTGACGGATTGAACCTTCCAGCCGGCCTGTCTGAGCAGGTCATCAATATGGTCGCGGGCAATTTGTTCAGGGTTTTGGTTGTCGGCCATGGAAATCCTCATTACTACAGATCAAAGCAACTTCGTGATAGTGAAATGATAACTTGAGGGAGTGTCATCGCCCCCCATGGAATGGAGCATAGTAGTACAGAAATGATTAATAATAAAGCAACTTGAATGACTTACCTCAGATGGCAAGGTGTAAGGATACGAAGTATCACATTATGGATAAGCCCCTGAGTTCTGATGAGGGGGAAAACCGGATTCGAAGACGGTTTCTGCATCCGCTACGACTAGTGAAAACAGGCAGGCGGGATATTCCGGGAGCCCGCTTAAAAAGCCGCTTTACGCACGGAACTGCGGAAAATAACTATTGAAGTTTACGTGTAAAACTCGTAAAGTCACCGCTGTTTTCAGCACTGCAGCACCCATGACAAAAGGAAAGGAACGAACAATGCCAGACCAGAACACGATCGGAGTCATCGGCGGAAGCGGCCTGTATGAAATGGAAGGGCTTGAGGATATTGAGAGGGTTCGCCTGACGACTCCGTTCGGAGATCCATCAGACGAATACGTCACCGGCGTACTGAACGGCGTGCGCATGGTGTTCCTGCCCCGCCATGGTCGCGGCCACCGCTACCTGCCGTCGGAAGTCAACTACCGCGCCAACATCTTTGGCATGAAGAAGCTCGGGGTGCAACGGATCATCTCCGTCTCGGCCGTCGGCAGCCTGAAAGAGGCCATCGCCCCCGGGCACATCGTCATCCCCGACCAGTTTATCGACCGTACCAAGGGGGTCCGCAAGGACACCTTCTTCGGCGACGGCATCGTCGCCCACGCCGGCTTCGCCGACCCGGTCTGCGGCTCCCTTTCGGAGACGCTTTACGCGGCAGCCCTGAAGGCCGGGGCCACCACCCACAAGGGGGGCACCTACATCTGCATGGAAGGGCCGGCCTTCTCGACGCGGGCGGAATCCTTCTCCTACCTGGCCTTGGGCGCAGCGGTGATCGGCATGACCAACCTGACCGAGGCCAAACTGGCCCGCGAGGCCGAGATCTGCTACGGCATCATCGCCCTCTCGACCGACTACGACTGCTGGCACGAACACCACGACGACGTAACCGTGGAAGCCATCATCCAGATCATTCACCAGAATGTCGCCATGGCCAAGAATATCATCCGCCAGGCCGTGGCGGACATTTCCTCCGAGCGCGCCTGCCCCTGCGGCAGCGCCATGCAGTATGCCATCATTACCGACAAGGCCGTTATTCCGGCCGAGACGCGGCAGAAGCTGGAGCCGATCATCGGAAAATATCTGTAGGTACCTTTTCGACACATCATTCCTCCCACACCCGCCGCCACTGTTTGAGCTTTGTCTGCCTGGGTGTTACTATTGAATAAAGGCAGCGCGTCGTTGGAGGATAGGTCATGTCCATTATCCCCGGCTATACACCCCCTGATTTTTCTCGACCCGAACTGGTCGCCTCTCCGGTAGTGCGCGTTGAACCGGCCCCGGCCGACGGTGTGCTCCCTGAACATTTCCACGCCACCTCGAATCTCCCCGAATATGTTCACCTGGGTAATGGTGAATGGCTGCTGGCCAGGGAAGGGCGCATGGACGCGGTTATGATCCTGAGAGGGCGCACCCTGGAAGTCGTCGAGCCGCGACTGGTCAGGAAGGGCGACCCGGTCGTGGTGGGCAGGAGCGAGAACGGCGAAGAGGGCATCTACATCCATGCAAGCGGCTTTTCCCTCCCCGTTGAATCCGGCGACAAGTTCGGCTTCCGCGGCCGCGGCACCCGCGAAACCCCTTTTTCCAGCTCCTATGACCGCTTGTATGAGATCCTGCGCCACGACCGTCTGCAGGGCTGCATCGTCTGGGTGCTCGGCCCGGCAGTGGCCTTTGACCGCGACAGCCGTGATGCGATGAGCTTTCTGATTAAGCAGGGCTACTGCCATGCCCTGTTGGCCGGAAACGCGCTTGCCACCCACGATCTTGAGGCGGCCCTCTTCCGCACCGGCCTGGGACAGGACATCTATACCCAGGTCCTGCGGCCCGGCGGTCACTGCAACCATTTGGACACCATCAATGCCGTGCGGCGCTGCGGATCGATCTCCCGGGCCATCCGGGAGCTGGGGCTCGAAGACGGCATCATCCCGGCCTGCGAAGAGAGGCAAATCCCCTATCTGCTGGCCGGGTCCATTCGCGATGACGGGCCGCTGCCCGGCGTGATCAGCGACGCCTATCAGGCCCAGGATGCCATGCGTGCCCACGCCCGGCAGGCAACCACGGTCATCGCCCTGGCCACCCAGCTGCATACTATTGCCTTCGCCAACATGCTGCCCGGCTACCGGGTCGCGGAGGATGGGACCGTGCGGCCGGTCTTCCTGTATGTGGTGGACATGAATGAGTTCAGCGTTGACAAGCTGGCCAACCGTGGTTCTTCCCAGGCGGTGCCGATCCTGACCAATGTCCAGGATTTCATGGTCAACCTGCGACATAACCTGGCATGAAAAGGGAGGCACTATGAGCAGCACTATTCGCATCATCGGCGTCCCGATCGACCTGGGCCAGAGCAAGCGCGGGGTCGACATGGGGCCGGCGGCGGTGCGCTACGCCGGTCTGACCGCGCACCTGACCTCCCTGGGCCATACGGTCAACGACTTCGGCAATATCGCCGTGCCGATCCGGGAAACCGTGGCAGATGAGGCGCTCCGGCACTACCTCCCCTCCATCTGCGACAGCTGCCGGGCCGTCTATCAGGCCGGGCGCCTGGCGCGGGAGCAGGGCGAGATTCCGCTGTTTATCGGCGGCGACCATACCCTGGCCATCGGCTCCATCGGCGGAGTCACCCAGGTGGAACCAGCCGGGCTGATCTGGATTGACGCCCATGCCGACTTCAACACCCCGCAGACGACGCTTACCGGCAATATCCACGGCATGACCCTGGCGGTGCTGCTGGGTGCGGGCTATCCCGAACTGGTGGACATCGGGCGACCCGGCCCGAAGCTCCTGCCGGAGGATGTAGTCATGATCGGCATCCGCGAATTGGACCCGGAGGAGCGGATCCGCCTGCGGGAGAGCGGCATCGCCGTCTACACCATGCGGGACATCGACGAACGGGGCATCGGCTCGATCACCCGCGAGGCCCTGGAACGGCTCGAACACCAGGACCGGCTGCATGTCAGCCTGGACATGGACAGCCTCGACCCCCTGGCCGGGCCGGGGGTCGGCACTACCTCTCCCGGCGGTTTCAGCTACCGCGAGGCGCAGCTGCTGATGGAGATCATCGCCGACTCGCAGCGCTGCAGCTCTCTTGATATCGTGGAAATCAACCCGATCCTCGATCACCATAACCAGACCGCCCGTCTGGCGGTCGAGCTGGCCTCCTCGCTGTTCGGCAAACGGATCATGTGACTGCTTCCGTATCAGCACCCCACGCCGCCTTTCGGAGTAGCGGCACTCGCAGACCTTCGTGATTGCAAAACAGCCTCATTTTGTATATCGTTACCACCCTGACAGCACTGCCCGCATACGACCCCTGACCCGGATAAAACCGGATAAGTGCGTTAACGAACTTATTTTCGCGCCAAAAAGCGCATAAAATAATTTCTAACTTACCAAGGAGAACACCAGACATGAGCATCGTTGTAGTCGGCACCGTGGCCTTTGACACGGTTGAAACCCCCTTCGGCAGGGGAGAATATGTTCTGGGGGGCTCGGCCACCTATTTTTCCACCTCGGCCAGCTTCTTCACCGATGTTTCTCTGGTTGCCGTGGTCGGCGAAGACTTCCCCGACGAGCATGTCCAATTCCTGCAGTCCCGCGATATCGATACCGACGGCCTGCAGCGCATCCCCGGCAAGACTTTTCACTGGAGCGGCAAATACGGGTACGACCTGAACGAGGCACAAACCCTTGATACCCAGCTCAACGTGCTGACGGAGTTCAAACCCGATCTTCCGGAAGCCTACCGCGAGGCCGAGTACCTCTTTCTGGCCAATATCGATCCGGAACTGCAGATGGAGGTCCTGGAGCAGATGCAGAAACCGAAACTGGTGGCCTGCGATACCATGAATTTCTGGATATCCTCCAAACCGGAGGCACTGCGCAGGGTTCTGCAAAAGGTCGATATCGTCGTAATCAACGAGGGAGAGGCGCGCCAGTTCACCGGCGAAGCCAATCTGGTCAAAGCCGCCCGCCAGATCATCGCCCTGGGATGCAAGCGGCTGGTGGTCAAGCGCGGCGAATACGGCGTACTTATGTTCACGACCGACACGGTCTTTGCCGCTCCGGCCTATCCGCTGGAGGAGGTATTCGACCCGACCGGCGCCGGCGATACCTTTGCCGGGGGTTTTATGGGCTATCTGGCCAATACCGGAGACCTGTCCGAAGAGGGCATCCGCCAGGCGATAATCTTCGGTTCGGTCATGGCATCCTTCAACGTGGAGGATTTCAGCCTCAACCGCATGAAGCGCCTGGATTACAAGGAAATCGAGGCCCGCTACAAGAGCTTCAAGTCCTTGACCAGTTTCCGCGACATTGTCCCGCTCTAACCCTTCGTTTTATTGACAATGTCCTTTAAATTTGCTAGTTTTTCCCAGCACTCAGCGCAGATTTCATCCCGAACGGGATACCCGGGAACCATCGCATGAAACATGCCATTACCCTCCTGCTTATTCTGGCCATTGGCGGCTGCGCCAGCGGACGCGACCAGAAGTTCGGCAAGAGCGACCCTGCCGCATACCATTACCAGATGGGACTTTCCTATCTGGGTGAGCGCAACTATACCTCGGCGCTGATCGAATTGACCGAAGCGGAAAAACTTGATCCGGACAACCCCGATCTGCTCTATAAACTGGGCATGGCCTATATCGGTAAACGACGCCCTGACCTGGCCGAGCCGAGGCTGCAGAAAGCGATCATGCTCAAGCCGAACAATTCGGCGGCCCGCAATGATCTGGGGGTTGCCTATCTTGACCTCAAACGCTGGGACAGCGCCATTCAGCAGTTTAAGATCGTAAAGGACGACATTTTTTACGAGGACAGCGAGAATGCCACCATCAATCTGGGGCTGGCCTATCTGGGAAAGGGAGATTATCCCAAGGCGCTACAGGAATTGCGGGCCGTGGCCGCCGGCAATCCGCGCAACCCGGTTGTCCACCTTTCCCTGGGGCGGGTTCTGTTTGCCATGGACAAGACCGAGCAAGCCATTGCCGAATACAAGAAGGCGCTCGGCATTTACAGTGAATTTGGCGCGGCTCATTATTATATCGGCCTGGCCTACCTCAAACTCAACAATGTGGCCGCCGCCCGGGCCTCCTTCAAGGAAGCCGTTCGCATCATGCCTGATTCGGACCTGGGAAATTCATCGCTTGGATACCTGGATCTTCTGAAATAGACGAGGCGCTCTTGCCAGATTTTGAGAAAAACGGTATCGATCCTTCAGCATCATCACCGGGCGCCATACTCAAGCGTTGTCGTGAATACCACGACCTGACGCTTGAAGAGGCCGAGGAATCCACCAAGATCGGTGCAAACTATCTATCGGCCCTGGAAGAGAACCAGATCAGCCAATTTGCCAGCCTGGCGTATCTCAGGGGCTTTTTACGAATCTACTCCACCTATCTCGGCCTTAACCCCGACGACATGATCCGCTTGTACGACAAGCTGCATTCGACCGGCAGCGGGAAAGGCGAACAGAGCGCCGGCACGGCCGGTGCTGTTGGCGCACCTTCAAGAAAGAGATTCCCGCTCCAGAAACTGGCCATTCCCGCAGTCATTCTCGCCCTGATCATCATCACCGCAACCTTCATCAACCGATCACCCGCCCCCCCTGTCCGCCCGAAACCGCCGGCGGTTACGACACAATCGGCAGCGCCAACACCCGCACCCATTCAACAGGCGCCTTCCACCGCCAGAAAGGCTGCCCCGGCCAGGACACCCTCTGAGACCGTGGTTGAGCAAAAACGCGGCGACTCCCCGCCGCCCGCACAGACCCTGCTGCAAAAGCCACCGGCCGAAAACGCCAGAGGCTTCGTTGTTCGGTTGCTGGTCACTCAAAACGGCACATTGACCGTCAACATCGATGACTCCACATCCCAGGCCTATGACCTTGCCGTTGGCGACAGCATCGAATGGAAAGCCGATCGGACCATCTCACTTGAATTGTCCAACGCAGGGGGAGTTGAAGCCGAGTTGAACGGCAATCCACTCAAACCCTTCGGCCAGCCCGGCAAACCCGCAACCGTTGTTATTGACTCCGAGGGAGTAAGGCAATAAGAGGCTTGGCTGTAACGGATCCACTATTCTCCCAAAATTCATGAACCTGGCTCATTCCACCAGCAGATTTATCCGGTCGAAAACCGCTTGAATAATAAATCTTGGGCACCTTGACAGCGCTTCGCCCTGTGCTAGTATTTGTGCTATAGTTCAGGAAGAGGAGCACTGCGTGGTAACCATGCCGAAACGAATACTGGTGGTAGACGACGAGGAGAATGCCCGCATCGCCCTCTCTAAAATCCTGACCCGCGAAGGCTATGATGTGGTGTCAGCGGGTAATGGCTTCGAAGCACTAAATTATCTGCGCGCCAAGGATGTAGAATTGATCATCACCGACTTGAATATGCCGGAAATGAATGGCATGACCTTTCTGAGGGAGTTAAACCGCAGCCATCCTTCCTGCAACGTGATCATGATCACCGCCTATGGCGAGGCTGAGTCATACATAGAGGCCATGAATCTGGGGGCTTTCGAATACATCAACAAACCGGTAAAAGTAGACGAACTGAATAAAATCATCAGCAAAATTTTCATGCACACATCAGATGGCCAAAATAAGGAGATACACCATGAAACCGTTTGAAAAGATTGTCACCGCAATCGACTTCTCGGAAAGTTCCGATCTCGCCTTTGAGTACTCCTTGACTTTGGCCAAGCAATTTCAGGCTGAATTGACCATCATCCACGTCATTAATGAGCCGGTCGATCTGCGGGGATTCTACGTCCCTCACATTTCGTTCGATCAACTGGAAAGGGAGATCGAAGAAGGCGCTCAAAAGATGATGGAAACGTTCTGCCAGACAAAAATAGAAGACTTTACCAGGTACAAAACCGTCGTTGTTCCCGGTATCCCCTATGAGGAAATCATCAGAAAGGCCGAAGAGGTTGGAGCCTCGCTGATCGTACTGGGCACGCATGGCCGCAAGGGGATCGACCATCTCATCTTCGGCAGCACCGCGGAACGTGTCGTCCGTGGTGCTAGCTGTCCCGTCCTCACCATTCGCATGCCTGGCAGCGGGACATAGTAACTGGCATGCATTCCTTACAAACCCTGCCATGAGCGAAACAATCCCGCCGGATAGCAAAGCGACCGTCGTCATCATTGATGACGACATTCATATTCTTGAACTGGCCACCCTGGTTCTCCCCAAACATGGTTACCATGTCATCACCACAACCATGGCAAGTTCCGGCATGGAGATCATAGCCGAGCGCGCGCCGGAGATGGTGCTGCTTGATTATATTCTGCCCGGGACGGATGGCCTGTCCGTGTTGCGGGAAATTCGCACCCGCTTCCCGGACACCTATATAGTCGTGCTCACCGGCAAGGGCAGCGAACAGATCGCCGTCGATGTAATGAAATGCGGGGCCACCGAATATATTCTCAAACCCTTCAACAACCGTGATCTGGCCGAACGACTCGACAATGTCCTGCGTATCCGCGCGATAGAGCTGCACAACAAGTCACTCCAGCGGGAGCATGACCGCCTGCTTCAGGAGATAGACAACTGGAACCAGGATCTGCAGAAACGCGTCCGCGAAAAGACCGACGCGCTTCAGCGGGCACAATCGGAGATAGCACAATCCGATAAACTGGCAGCCATGGGATATCTTTCCGCGGGCATGGCCCACGAGATACGCAATCCGCTCAACTCGATTTCGCTCTTCATCCAGCTAATGCGCCAGAATACGGCCGATCCGGAACAACTGGAGTACCAGGGAAAGATCCTCAAGGAGATTGACCGGATCGACGCCATTATCCGCAAGCTGCTGGACGCCTCCCGACGTACCCGCACGATTACAAACGATATATCCATAGACCGTGTTATCGACAATGCGCTGGAGGTATTCTCTCCCCAGATCGAAGCCGGCAAGATCAGTGTGACGCGTACCTACTGCGATTCGCTGCCTCCCATTAAAGCCGACGCGGCGGAACTGGAACAGATTTTCACAAACCTTTTCCTTAATGCATTCGATGTAATGCCCTCTGGCGGCCACCTCGACCTGCAGACCTGCGAAGAAGACGGCCGAGTGGTGATCAGGGTCGGCGACAGCGGCGGCGGGATTTCGGAAGAGACACTATCCAGCATCTTCGACCCTTTCTTCAGCACAAAGGCGCGGGGCACCGGCATGGGCCTGCCGGTCGTCCAGCGCATCGCACACATTTATGAAGGAAACATCATCGTTGAGAAGACCTCGCCGGCAGGGACCGTTTTTCGCATCGACTTCCCCGCATGCGTCTGACCCGTATTCCCCTTCCCTTTTCTATCCGGTTTAGTGTAGTATCTCTTTACATTCCCGCTCGCGAGACAGGCCATGACAAACTCACCCGACAAGATTCTCATCATTGACGATGACCCGTTTTTTCTGAAGGTGCTCGGCGATTCCTTCAATGAAAACGGTTTCACGGTATACACCGCAAACGACGGCATCGAGGGCGTCAAGATCTATCTGGAGAAACTTCCCGATGCGGTTATATCTGATCTGGTCATGCCGCGCATGGGTGGTGTCAGCACTTGTATTGAAATTGCCCGGCTGGCGGGCAACAACCCTCCGATCATAGCACTGCTCACCTCCATGTTTCAGGAATCACCCCATGAGCACGAAGTCCCGGAAATGGGGGCCAAGGTTCATATCCCCAAGTCGACCAAACCGATGGACATCGTTATCATCATCGAACAGCTCCTGACCCGAAGAAAATACCAGCACAGCTGATCATCCATGCCGTTCATCTACCGCAATCTCGCCGTTTCCCCGCACACCGGAGAGGAAAGCCTGCCATCATTGGTGGCCTCCCTGCTGGGGCTTCCGGCGGCAGCGCTCATCGATTTCCAGATCGTCCGCAAAGGGGTCGATGCCCGCCGCAAACCACGGATCAAACTGATCTATACCGTATCGTTCCTGCTCGTGGAAGATGGAGAACTTCATGCCCGCATCCGTGAGATTCCCGGGCTGGAGTGGCAAGCGGAGCGCACAGCGGACGTATTCACGCCCCGTCATACCGGCCGGCGGATAGTCATAGCCGGCAGCGGCCCGGCCGGGCTGTTTACCGCACTACGCCTGGCCGAATACGGACTGACCGCCACGATCGTCGAGCGCGGTCAGCCGGTAGAACAGCGGGCCCTAGACGTCCAGCGCTTCTGGAAGGATGGAGTGCTCGACCCGGAGAGCAATGTCCAGTTCGGCGAAGGGGGGGCCGGTACCTTTTCCGACGGCAAGTTGACCTGCCGTTCAAAGGATCCCCTGATACCCTGGATCCTGGAACGGCTGGCGGATTTCGGGGCCCCACCGGAAATCCGCTACCTGGCCAAGCCGCACATCGGCACCGACCGCTTGCGGGTCGTGGTGAGCGCCATCAGGAAACATCTGCAGGAACGCGGCTTCACGATCCGTTTCGGCTGCCGACTGGGAGATATTGTCGTACGGAACGGAGCCGTATCCTCCGTCATGGTCAACGATTCGGAGGAACTCCCCTGCGACCGGCTGATCCTGGCGGTCGGGCACAGCGCCCGCGACACCTACGAACTGCTGGCCGGTCGAGGTGTGCCCCTGGAGCGAAAACCCTTTGCCATGGGACTGCGCGTGGAACACCCCCAGGATCTGATCGACCGCATCCAGTATGGCGGAACGCGACATCCGAACCTGCCGGCCGCCGATTATGCGGTCACCTACAACAACACCGTAACAGGGCGCAGCGCCTATTCCTTCTGCATGTGCCCCGGCGGGATCGTTATCGGCGGGGCTTCCGAGGAGGGGGGCGTCGTCACCAACGGCATGAGCAGCCAACAGCGCAACTCCCCGTTTGCCAACAGTGCCCTGGTAGTCAATGTCACCACGAGTGATTTCGAGGGTGACGACCCTCTGGCGGGTGTCCGTTTTCAGCGCCACTGGGAGCGCCAGGCCTTTCTGGCCGGCGGGGGTGGCTATCATGCGCCTGCCCAGAATTTGCTGGGCTTTCTGAGACAACCCGGCAAAAAATCTGTCTCAAGCAGTTACCGGCCGGGCATCGTCGAGACGGAATTGGACCCGGTGCTGCCACCCTTCATTATCCAGACCCTGCGCGAGGGGATTCCCGAATTTGGGCGCAAGATGCGCGGCTTTGTCAGTGCCGATGCGACCCTGATCGGCATCGAGTCACGCACCTCGGCTCCGCTGAGGGTGCTGCGGAACGAACATTTCGAGTCCACAGGACTGCGGGGGCTGTATCCGGCCGGAGAAGGCGCCGGATATGCCGGCGGCATCATGAGTTCGGCCGTTGACGGTGTCAGGATTGCCGATACAATTGCAGCGCAGGTGGGCTCATTCCCCCCTTTAGAAAAGGGGGGCGAGGGGGGATTTGCCTTTGAGGCATTTCCAGCGAAATCCCCCTAAATCCCCCTTTTTCAAAGGGGGACTTCACATCAAAAGGAGATTCACGTGGCAAAACAGTTTGTAGCTGATATCAAGGATCGTGATACCGTCCAGGCCGTTTTTCTGGTCAAGGACAAGATCATGGCCATGGCCAAGAACGGCAAGCCGTACATGAACCTGCGCTTCATGGACAAGAGCGGCGAGATCGAGGCCAAGGTCTGGGACAACGTAGATCTTCTGGACAAGCAGTTCAACAAGGACGACTTCGTTCAGATCCGCGGTAAGGCCTCGGTCTATATGAACAAGATGCAGGTAGTGGTGGCCGAGATCACCAAGATTCGCGAAGAAGAGGTGAATCTGCCCGACTTCCTGCCTGAATCCCCCCGCAACAACGCCGAGATGCGCCAGGAACTGAATGACGTGGTCGCGGCCCTCACCAACCCCTATCTGCGGGGGCTGATGGAGTTATTCCTGGCCGATGAACCCTTCATGGGGCAGTACAGCATGGCGCCGGCGGCCAAGGGGATGCACCACGTCTACCTGGGCGGACTGCTGGAACATTCCCTGGCCTTGGTCAAACTGGTCAAGGCCATCGTGCCCCTCTATGAGGGCATCAACCAGGACCTGCTGATCGTCGGCGCGCTGCTGCACGATGTCGGCAAGATCCACGAGATGAGCTACGAGCGGGCCATCGACTACACCGATATCGGCAAGCTTCTCGGGCACATCACCATCGGTGTCGAGCTGGTGGAGGACAGGATCCGCCAGGTGGACGGTTTCCCGCGGGAACTGGGCATCCTGTTGAAACACATGCTGCTTTCCCATCACGGCCAGTACGAATACGGCTCTCCCAAACGCCCCAAGACCATCGAGGCCACGGTCCTCAACTACCTGGACGACATGGACTCCAAGATCAACGGCATCCGCGCCCATATCGCCAAGGAAAGTGTCAGCACATCACGCTGGACGGCCTATCACCGGCTGTACGACCGTTATTTCTTCAAGAGCAACGGCATGGAAGAAGAGATGGAGGTGGAGCGGGTCTGTGACGAGAGCTGCGAGCCGCCCCAGGCGGAGAGGCCTGTGGAGGCGCCAGCGGCCAAGCAGGAACGAAAGGACTTCGGCAATCAGCCCTTCAAGAAGCTGGAGAATATGGATCTGTTTTAGGTCCAGTCTGCTCCCAGGTTCACATTTGACAAAACCTCCGAGGTTCCAGAAACCTCGGAGGTTTTGTTCATTTCAGGAGTTTTTACTCTACCAACCCCCGCAGGATCCTCAGGTTGACCGCATCCATCTCGTCATTGTCCCCCTTGGGGGTTTCCAGGACCTTGGGCACATTGGCAAAACGCGGGTCATTGAGGATGAAACGGAACGGATTCAGCCCCAGCTCACCCTGGCCGATGTGTTCGTGACGGTCGACGCGCGAGCCGAGCCCCTTCTTGGAATCATTGAAGTGGAAGCATTGCAGGCGCTCCAAGCCGATCACACGATCGAACTGCGCCATGGTGTCGGCGTAACCTTCCTCCGTAGCGGTGTCGTAACCGGCTGCAAAGGTGTGGCAGGTATCGAAGCAGACCCCGAATTTGTGCGGAAATTGCGAACTGCCGATGATAGCCTGCAGCTCCTCGAAGGTCCTCCCCAGATTGCTCCCCTGCCCGGCGGTTGTCTCGATCAGAACCCGTCCCTCGAACTGCGGCACCTCGCTGAACAGCTGGTCAAATGCCTTGACCACCCTTTCAAGCCCGTTCTGGGGTGAGTCCGCCAGGTGCGAGCCGGGATGCATGACAACCTTGGCAATCCCCAGCCGGGCGCAGGTCTCCAGTTCGTCCCGAAAGGCGGCCAGGCTTTTGTCGCGGGTATCGCCCGGCGGCGAGGCCAGGTTTATCAGGTAGATATCGTGGGAAATGACCTCGTGCAGACCGGAGACGGCGAATTTCTCCTTGAACAGGGCCACATCCGCCTCACTGACCGGCTTGCCCTTCCACTGGTTGGAGTTGCGGGTAAAGATCTGCAGCACGCCGCAGCCAGCGGCAACAGCACGGTCGATGGCCTGATGCAGGCCTCCGGAGATGGACATATGGGCGCCGAGAAAGTCTTTCATTGCGTCACTCCAGTTCGATATAGTTCCCGTAATAATGCGCATACACCTCGTCACCGGCGGCTGAACCGCTGCTCTCGGCCGGCAGTACGGCCAGGGCCTGCGCATCGACCATGGTCTTGAGGATGGCGGTCTGCTGGTTACCGGCAGAGGTCGCGTACCAGCGGCCATCCTCCTTCTCCAGCCGCAGTCGCACGATCTGCACCTTGCCCGGCTTCTTCTTCAACCCGTCCCGCAGCACGACCTTGAAGAGCGGCCGAAGCACCTGTCTGCGCCCCTGCATCCTGAGCAGTGCCGGGCGGACGAACTCCTCAAAGGTGATCATGGTCGAAACCGGATTGCCCGGCAGGGAAAAGACCGGCGTCGAGCCGTGCATGGCAAAGGCGGTCGGGCCGCCAGGCTTGATGCCCACCTTCCAGAAAAGCTGCCGGGCGCCCAGTTCTTCCAGTATATCACGCACCAGGTCGCAGTCACCGGCCGAGACCCCGGCCGAGGTGATCAGTGCATCGGCTTTCAGGCCTTCGCCAAGTTTCTCCAGGTGGCTCGCGCGGTTATCGCGGGCAATGCCGATGATGCGCGGGATGCAGCCGGCCTCCTGCACGGCGGCTGCCAGGGAAAGCGTGTTGCTGTTGATGATCTCCCCCGGCCCCGGCGTACGCCCCAGCTCCACCAGTTCATCGCCGGTGGAGAGGATCGCCACAACCGGCCGACGGTAGACCGGCAGCAGCGCCATGCCGAAACCGGCCAGCATGTTGACCTCCGGCGGGCGGACGACCGTACCGGCCCGGACGAAGACTATGCCAGCGGCCACATCTTCTCCATGAAAGCGGATATGCTGCCCTTTTTTCACCGCTTCCCGCAGGTTGACTTCCTGGCGGCCATCATCGGTCTCCTCCACCGGGACGACCGCGTCGCAGCCGGCCGGAACCGGCGCCCCGGTCATGATCCTCACGGCGCAACCCGGCTCGACGGTGATCCCGTCAGCCGTGGCTCCGGCCGGCAGAAAGCCGGTCACCCGCAATCGGCAGGGCGTGGCCAGGCAATCCACGGCCCGCACCGCATAACCATCCATGGCCGAATTGTCCCACAAGGGCAGGTCCCAGGGCGCTGCCACATCCTCTGCCAGGACCCTGCCGGTCGCCTCCAGGAGATGTATCCGTTCCGTACCGATGGTCTGTACGCTGTCCAGTATGATCGAGCGCGCTTCTTCAAATGAAACCATGCCGTCCCTCCGTGAGATTATGCTCGTCACAGAATAGCGGGAAGCGCTTAAAAACACAATACGATTGCCAACATCGCGGGGATACGTATAATGTTGCCATCCCCCACGACGGAGCAGAGTACACCCATGACCGGAACCTCCCCGACAAAACATGTCCATGTCGCCTGCGCCCTGATAGAACGCGACGGCCTCGTACTGGCCGCCCAGCGCAGCGCCGTAATGGAGCTGCCGCTGAAGTGGGAATTCCCCGGCGGCAAGCTGGAGGCGGGCGAATCGGCGGAAGTATGCCTGCGGCGAGAACTGATGGAGGAGATGGGCGTGACCATCAACGTCGGCCGGCCGCTACCTGCGCACACCCATTCCTATGATGCCTTCACGGTCACGCTCCACCCGTTTGTCTGCAGCATCGTGTCGGATAGCATCACCCTGCATGAACACGCAGCCATTGCCTGGCTGCCGCCGGGGAAACTGCATACCCTGGATTGGGCCGAGGCGGATTGGCCGGTGCTGGAATCGTATGTTTCAAGCAAACCCCTCCAAGGAGCCGTCCCTCATGGCTGATGCAAACCAACTCAAGCGTTCCCCGCTCTTCGACAGCCACTTTCACATCATAGACCGCCGCTTTCCGCTGACCCCCAACCAAGGCTACCTGCCTGACGACCTGACCTGCGCCGATTATCGGGCACAGTTGGCCAAGTACGACCTGCGGGGCGGCGCCATCGTCTCCGGCTCGTTCCAGGCCTTTGATCAAAGCTACCTGCTGGATGCCCTGCACACCCTGGGGCCGCTCTTCGTCGGCGTGACCCAACTGCCGGCTACCGTATCGGACCAGGAAATCCTCGACCTGGACAGTGCCGGTGTGCGGGCGGTGCGCTTCAACCTCAAGCGGGGCGGGTCCGAGGATGTACGCCACCTGGATGCCATGGCGCGGCGGGTCTATGAGCTGGTTGGCTGGCATGTGGAGCTGTATGTGGATGCGCGTGAGCTGGATGGTCTGTTTGAAACGCTGGTGGCCCTGCCAGCGGTCAGCATCGATCACCTCGGTCTGTCCAAAGATGGCTTCGGCACGTTGCTGAAACTGGCCGAAAAGGGTGTCCGGGTCAAGGCTACCGGCTTCGGCCGGGTGGATTTCGACGTGCCCACGGCATTGAAGGAAATTCACGCCGCCAACCCTCAGGCCCTGATGTTCGGCACCGACCTGCCTTCCACACGCGCGCCGAGGCCTTACTCGGATGAGTATTTCCTGCTGGTGGTGGAGACGCTGGGGGATAAGGCGGCACGAGCGGTTTTCCATGACAACGCGGTGAAGTTTTATGGGGTATTCCGCTGATTGGCGTTGGTTGCCAAACCGGAACGGGGTAACAATACAAAACTCTTTCAAAAGGTAGCATTTCCATGGACATCCTGATCGGCACCCTCACCATGCGTCCCTACGTGTTCGCCTTCTTCGCGGCGTACCTTTTGGCCTGCGTCCCGCACGTCGGCTGGCGGCGGACACTGGCCTTCACCGGTTGCGGCTACCTGATCGCCTTCTCTTCCGAGTGGCTCTCGATCAACACCGGTTTCCCTTACGGCTGGTACTACTACATTGACACGACCAGCAGCCGTGAGCTGTGGGTGGCCGGGGTACCGTTCTTCGATTCGCTTTCCTACGTCTTCCTGGCCTACTGCAGTTACGCCACCGCCCTGTTCATCCTCTCGCCGCTGAAGGCCTGGCGCGGGAATCTGGTTACCCTGGAGACCCGCCGCATCCGGCGTTCGCTGTCCGCTTTGATCCTGGGAGCCTTTCTGCAGACCTTTCTGGACATCGTCATCGACCCGGTGGCGCTGCAGGGTCGGCGCTGGTTCCTGGGGCAGATCTACGGCTACCGCGAACAGGGTATCCACTTCGGCGTGCCGCTCTCCAATTACGGGGGCTGGCTGCTGACCAGCCTCTTCCTGGTGGGGGCCTTCCAGCTGATCGATGCCCGCCGCCTGACGGATGCCCCGCAGGGTGTCTGCGTCCTGTCCTTTCGCTCGCTACTGGGACCGGTGCTCTATCTGTCGGTGCTGCTCTTCAACTGGGGGGTGACGCTCTGGATCGGGGAGCCCTTCCTGGCCCTGGAGGGGATATTGATGTACACGCTGCCGATTGTGATGACCGTCATGCTGGCGCTACGCAGGGTGAACCGGTATTCAAAAGAGGAGTTCGGCGAACATATCAGGGATTACCCTTGGTCACCGGCCGGGAAAGTGTCACAGAACGGCCAGTAACCGTTCCATGGCCTGGGTCAGATTGGCAGCGGCAACCCGGCTGTTGCCGGCCAGGCGGATCAACTGGGGGATGATGCGGGGCTTGCGGGCTATCGTAAACAGCACACGGGGTATGCGGATCCGCATCCGCTCATCGCAGAATTCGTCCAGGGAAAAGGCGAGTTCTTCATCAAAAGGATCACTGACCGTGCGGAGACCGACAAAAGGGATGCCGTTCTCCCCGGCCAGCAGGGCGATAGCGGCACTCTCCATTTCCACCACCGGAAACGGCGCATCGCGGGGCAGCATGGCCGCCAGCCGGCTCTTCGGCATGATCGCCGTCGTTGTGGCAAACAGGCCGGCAAACATCCGCTGGCCCTCCGCGGTCTGACGCAGGACAAATTCCCGAGCGACAGCCGGCATAACAACAGGCACCACGTGCTGCCCGTTATCAGAAACTGTTGTCAGCCCCGTGGCCAGCACAACATCCCCCACACGAAGCTCCGTGGAAATACCGCCGCAGAATCCGGCCGACATCAGCAGATCGGGGCGCAGCTCATCAATGAGTATCCTGGCAGCTGTCGTGGCATTGGCGTAACCCATGCCGGCTTCGACGACAGTCAGTTCATGGCCGGAAAGCTGCGCATGATGCGCGGCGAGCCCGCCCATACGAAACTTTCGTGCCTGTCCCAGCGCCCGGACAATTGCCCGGGTTTCCTCGGGCATGGCTGTGATGATGCCGATCTTCATGTTCGCTGTCTCCTGCGCGGGACCTTACCACTAAAAAGACAGATTTCAAAACATAGTATGAAATGCTGGACAAACGATTTCGCTTCAACTATATTTATCGTTCACTTTTGTGGAGAGATGTCCGAGCGGCTGAAGGAGCACGCCTGGAAAGCGTGTGTACGTTTATAGCGTACCCAGGGTTCGAATCCCTGTCTCTCCGCCATTTTTAGTGCAGTAGAAATTATTTCTGCGGGTTTTATGCAGGAATAATTTTGTGAACGCACGTATCCCGTGTTACGGGATACAGTAGCAGCTCTTTTACTTGCAGGCGCAGATGATAGCCGGGCCCTGCGCAACGGCAGGCCGTGAACTCCGCCAGGTCCGGAAGGAAGCAACGGCAGCGGCCCCCGTCGTGTGCCGCGGGTAAACCCGGCTATCATCTGCGCCTGCAAGCATTACAACAACAGATTCGTTCATCCCTTTCGTCCAAGATCCGCTTCCCCCCAACAGACCCCATGCGGGGGCACAAATGACCGGCGAGGTTCAATTCTTTGTCCAACGGCACGTCATATGAAGTCCTGGCCAGGAAATACCGCCCCCAATCATTTTCGGAGCTGACCGGGCAGGAGCATGTCAGCCGCACCCTGCAGAATGCCATCGATTCGGGGCGGGTGGCGCATGCCTTTCTGTTCACCGGCGCCCGGGGGGTCGGCAAGACCAGCACGGCCCGCATCCTGGCCAAGACCCTCAACTGCGAGCGGGGCGTGACCCACGAGCCCTGCAACGTCTGCCCGCAGTGCATTGAGATCACCAAAGGCACCTCCACCGATGTCTTCGAGATCGACGGCGCTTCCAACAACGGCGTGGAGGATGTCCGCGAACTGCGCGACAGCATCAAGTACCTCCCCTCCCACAGCCGCTACAAGATCATCATCATCGACGAAGTCCACATGCTCTCCACCAACGCCTTCAACGCCCTGCTGAAGACCCTGGAGGAACCGCCGGAACACGTCAAGTTCATCTTTGCCACAACCGAACCGCACAAACTCCCGGTCACCATACTTTCCCGCTGCCAGCGCTTCGACTTCAAGCGCGTCCCCGTAGCCAAGATCATCGCCCGTCTGCGGGAGATCGCCGGCAAGGAGCACGTCACCATCAGCGACTCGGCCCTGGCACTGATCGCCCGCAAGGGGGACGGCAGCATGCGCGATTCGCTGACGGCCTTCGACCAGGTGCTGGCCTTCTGCGACAGCGTGGTTTCGGATGCGGATGTTGCCACCCTGATCGGAGCCGTGGATCCGCGCCTGCTGGCCGACATCTCGGCAGCGGTATTCGGCGGCGATACCCAGGCGGTACTGGCCGGCATCAAGCGGGTTGACTCCGTCGGCTACAACATGCGGCAGTTCTGCCAGGATCTTATCGAACACTTTCGCAACCTGCTGGTAATCCGCTCAGTTAAAAAACCGGAGGAGATCCTCGACCTGGCCGATGCCGAACTGGAGGAACTCCGCCAGCAGGCCGCCGCCTTCACGGCCCAGGATATCCAGCGCCGTCTGACGCTGCTGATCAAGGCCGATGGTGAGATGGCCTACGCCTCGTTCCAGCGCCTGATCCTGGAAATGAGCCTGCTCAAGGCAGCCCTGCTCGTGCCGATCATCCCGATCAATGAACTGCTGGAAAAGATAAAGGTGCTTGAGGCCGGCGCGGTCCATACCCCGGCGCTCCCCTGGAATGCCCATCGTCCGGCTGTTTCCGGGGCAGCCGAGCAGGAGAGTGGTGAGCCGAAACAGGCCACGCCCCAACCGGCCAAGACTGCGCAGCCAGCTACGACCCCGAAGATGCAGCCACGCGGCTCGCATGCAGACTGGGAACGCTTCGTGGCGTTCTGCGTTGAGAAGCGGCCTGCCGCCGGATCGGTTCTGGAGCATGGCAGCCCGCTGAAACTGGAGGCGGGGCTGATGGAGATCGGTTTCCCGGCCGGCAGCTACTACCTGACCTCGGCCCAGGATGCCGACTCGATCAAGGAAATCAGGGAACTGTCCGAGGAGTTCAGCGGCGGCGCAACAACCGTCAGGGTCAGGGCGATCATCCCCGAAACCGGCGATTCCCCCCCCTCGCTGGCCGAAAAAAAAAAGTGTGACCGGGAACAGCGCATCGAAGCGCTGAGGCAGGCGGTGACGGCACACCCCGTTATCAACGAGGCTCTGCGCCTGTTCGGTGGCACAATCACCGATATCCGGGAAACGTAGCAGCCGGCGGCCACAATCAACCATGATCATAACCGGGTTTTAAACTATAACAATGTGGAGGAGAACCAGATGTCAAAAGGTTTAGCAAGCATCATGAAACAGGCCCAGATGATCCAGCACAAGATGGCCAAGCTCCAGGAAGAGGCCACCCTGAAAACGGCTGAGGCGACATCCGGAGGAGGCGCAGTCGCGGTGACTGTCAATGGCAAAAATGAAATAACTTCACTTTCAATAAAAAAAGAGGCTGTTGATCCCAATGACGTCGAGATGCTTCAGGACCTGATCATTGCCGCTGTCAATGAGGCCCTCAAGAAGGTTCATGCTGAACTTTCCGAAGAGATGTCGAAAATCACCGGCGGCATGAGCATTCCGGGGCTATTTTAACCATTCCGGCTGGTTACGCGGGCGCCCTGCAACAGGCATCGTTTCCGGCTTTTAACCTGACTGAATGTTTTAGTTCGGCTAATAGACTGCGTGTCTCTTCAACGGCCCTGGCTGTCGTTTACAACACGTAAAGAAGCGTGTTCTATTGCTCCTTTTATGGCTGTCGGTCGTTGTCCGACCCGTCCAGAACCGGGGAGCAAATTTTTTAACCACGCTATAATACTAAAAAAATGTTTTATTTGTGCGGGATTTTATGCTAACAAAATCTTCCTCGCTGATGCGGTTGGTTGGAGAATTGAAGAAATTGCCGGGGATTGGAGAGCGTACCGCCCTGCGACTGGCATTCCATCTTCTGAAATCACCCCACAATCTGACCGCACTGGCAGAAGCGCTGGTCGATGTCAGAGAACGGGTACGAGCCTGTTCAACCTGTTTTGCCATAACCGAGGATGACCCCTGCGCCATCTGCAGCGGAAATCGTGATGCAACAGCCGTCTGTGTCGTGGAGAACTCCCAGGACCTGATGTCCCTGGAGCGCAGCAATGCCTGGCATGGTGTCTATCATGTCCTCGAAGGAGCCATATCGCCGCTGTCGGGCATCGGTCCTTCCGCACTGCGGATTGCCGAACTGCTGGTACGGGTTGAAGCAGGAGGGATCAGCGAGGTGGTCATCGCCACCAACTTTACGGTGGAGGGCGAGGCAACGGCGCTGTACCTGACCAGGGTGCTCAAGCCGACCGGTGTCAAGGTGACTCGACTGGCCCATGGCATACCACTGGGCAGCGATATCGAGTTTGTGGATGCAGCCACGGTTCAGTGGGCGCTGCAAGGTAGAAACGTGTTGTAAAATTTTTTGTTCGTACAAAGGTTTGGGTAAAGTTATTGAAAACCTTGGAGGATAAGCCGGGTCTGTCAAGAGTGTAGGCCTGACACCTTTTACTTCCTGCTTGAACGAGCTAAACAGGGAGTATTCCACTCCCTGAGCACATGGCACCTTCAGCGATACGTCAGCGAAGTTGTCTTCCGCTGGAATCACTGAGAACCGGCAAAGGAAATATCAAAGAACGGTATCAAAAAGATCATTTACAAGGCAAAGCCGATACTTGAGCAACTTCGATCCCTGCTTAGGTATGCGGTAGGAAATCAACTCAGAAGATCCATTGATGGCGGGATTTTCATACCAATACCTGCTTTTCAGTTATAGGTCCGTAAGGAGATATTGCTCATGAATGTGATTGGTCGTTCTGGAAGTATTATGATAATTTTATGCATTATCAGCGTATTTTCCGTAAGAGCAGCCTATTCTTTAACTGCATGTGAGCTTGATCGTCAGAGTACTCTAGAATATATTGATTATTATATAAATTATAGATCGACTCATCCACTGTTTAATCAACCTGGCAGCGGCGTATGGTTTACCGAGAGGCACGAAAAAACAGATACATGGTTCAAATCTTGGATCGATGCTTATTATGATAAACAAAATTCTACAAAATCAATAAGTTGCACTATATGTGATGTATATAATGTTAAGCATGGCATAACGTATTATGATGTATTATGCACTCACGAATACTGCAATAGTCAGCGTGCTCCTACATATGGCTATGATATTATAACGTGTCCAGAAGGAGCGGGTGGGGTCTGCAATGGCCCGGTTAGCACAATTTACGACGATTGCATCCCGTCCTCCTCATCTGAATTGATAATGGATATCTCGATACCGCAATGCACCTGTGACCTCAAAATAGCCACTCTCACCGGCACCAGCAAGATGCTCAACCCCACCTCCGGTGGCACTGTCGACATCACCGGCTCAATCACCGACTCCTCCGAACAGCCCATTAACTGGACTCTCAACATACTCAATCAAACATTTACCAGTAGCGGTACAATAGTTAATGCCACATGGGACGGCAAATACGCCGACGGCACGGTCATCCAGCCCGGTCCCTATTCCGCCACTTTCACGGCCCAAACGGCCGACGGTAAGTGTAAGGACAGCAAAACCCTGAGTTTCATCGTCACGCCGGCACCCGACGGCCAATGCGGTCTGTATGTTCAGTTCGGCTCCTCGGCCCACATGGCCAGCGGTAATCTTTCCCACTCCCAGGAGCTGTTTTCCTCCAAGGGCGGTGCGCTGCCTACTGACCTGAGCCTCTATTACAACAGCCTTGATCCTGCCAACGGCTCACTGGGACGCGGCTGGAGCCACAATTATGATGTCACACTCAAGGAAAACAGCGACGGTTCGGTGCTGGTAATCGAGGGCAACTGGCGGTACCAGTACTTTACCCGCAGTAACGGCGCGTACATCGGTTCACCAGGCAACTATTCGACATTGGTCAAAAACACGGACGGTTCTTTTACCCTGACCGCCAAAGACGGCCAAGTATCTGTCTTCAGCAGTAACGGCACGCTCACCTCCATCACCGACCGCAATGGCAATACAACCGCCTTTGCCTATAGCGGCGGTAACCTCGCCGCTGTCACCGATCCCTCTGGCCGAGTTGTCAGCTTTGCCTACGATGCCGCCAATCACCTGACCTCGGTAACAGATCCCTCCAACAACGCCTATACCTTCTCCGTGACCGGAAACAGCCTTGCTTCCGTTACTCAACCTGACGGCAGCGTTTGGAAATACACCTACGACGACAACGCCTACATGCTCAACAAGACTGACCCGTTGGGGAACGTAACCAGCTACGGTTATGACGACCAGCACCGGGTGGTCTCCTCCTCCGACCCGGAAGGGAAGGTGCGAAGCGTCAGCTATCCGCAGACAGGGACCGACGTCATCAAGACCACCACCTTCACTGAGAAGGACGGCGGGGTCTGGCAGTACACCTACAACACCCAGGCGGGGACGCTCACCAGCAAGACCGATCCGCAGGGAGGGGTTACAAGCTACACCTACGACGCTGTCGGCAACCGCCTCTCCACAATCCTCCCCGACGGATCTACTACCAGCTACACCTACGACAGTCAGGGGAACATGACCTCAACGACCGACGCCCTCGGCCAGACAACTAGTTACACCTATAACGCTTTCGGCCAAGTGGCCTCCGTTGCCGATTCTGCGGGCGTCACCACATACACGTACGACGACGCCGGAAACCTGACGGTCATGACCGACCCGACCGGCGCGACCACCAAGTATCACTATGACGTCAAGGGGAACGTGACGAAGGTGACTAACGCTGCAGGCCAGGCGACTTCCTTCACCTACGATCAGAACGGCAACCTTGCCTCAGTCACCGATCCGGCCGGGGCGACCACCAGCTTCACCTACGACGCCGCCGGCAACATGATGAGTCAGACTGATGCAAACGGGGCGATCACGCGGTTCGAGTACAATGCCAAGAACCAGCTCTTGAAAATGACCGACCCGCAGGGGAACGCCACCGTCTACACATACGATGTCAACGGCAACAAGCTTTCCGAGACCGATGCAAACGGCAACACAACTACATTCGAGTACAACTACAAGGGGCAGCTTGTAAAGACAACCGACGCGCTCGGCAACGTCACAACTTACGCCTACGGCGGCACCGGCTGCCCCTCCTGCGGCGGCGGGACGGACAAGCTGACTTCCTTAACTGACGCTGACACCAATGTCACCGCCTACCAGTACGACACCCTCGGCAGGCTAGTCAAGGAGACCGACCCGCTAGGGAATGCCACGAACTACAGTTACGACGCCAAGGGGAACCTCATCTCAAAAACCGACGGCAACGGGAACACAATCAAATATTCCTACGACGGGCTAGGAAGGCTCCTGAAGAAGATATTCCCCGACAACACAGAAGAGACCTTTACCTATGATACGAAGGGGAAGATCCTCATTGCGACGAATACAAATATCTCCTACAACTTCAGCTACGATCCGACGGGACGAATGCTGACCTCAACCGATTCAAGCGGCAGAATGCTCACCTATGCCTACGACACCGCAGGAAGAAAGACTCAGACCACCTATCCCGAAGGCTCCATCGTCAGCTATGCCTACGACACAGCGGGCAGGCTGACAACAATTACCAACGGTGGCGGAAGGACCTATGCCTATACCTACGACAAACTCGGCAGGCGGACGAAACTCACCTATC
>JAJYBH010000156.1 GCA_021779135.1 Deltaproteobacteria bacterium | reverse complement strand
CAGACCGCCCGCGTGCTCTCCACTCTGACCCCGCGTGAAGAAAAGGTGCTGCGCATGCGTTTCGGCATCGGCGAAAAGAGTGATCACACCCTGGAAGAGGTCGGGCAAGATTTTGAGGTTACCCGCGAGCGCATCCGCCAGATTGAGGCCAAAGCGTTGCGCAAGCTTCGGCACCCCAGCCGCAGCAAGAAACTCAAGAGCTTCGTAGAGTAATC
Source organism: Deltaproteobacteria bacterium (assembly GCA_021779135.1). Classification (GTDB taxonomy): domain Bacteria; phylum Desulfobacterota; class Desulfuromonadia; order Geobacterales; family Pseudopelobacteraceae; genus CAIPTY01. The sequence goes on along the minus strand of JAJYBH010000156.1, from coordinate 5,711 downwards.
ACACTGCCAGCGGGCTCTTTTCCGAACTCGATAGCCAGGATATGTGCGTTGATGACATGGTACCCCGCTTCAATGATGCACTTCATAATTTCCACCCTTAAAAAGCCGGTTCTGTTCAGCCTGATCTTCGTGCTGTTCGGAACCGGTTTTTCCATGGCAGCGGAAATCGATGACTCAAGCCTGTTTGTCGAGGCCTTTGGCGCCTATCAGAAAAAAGATTATCTACTGGCGGTTGAAAAGATCAAGCTTATCAACCAGCTATTCCCCGATACACCGCTACAGGATGTTGTCCTTCTCCTGCTGGCGCGTGCCAGCCTCTGGTCAGGCGACAACACCCTGGCAGCAAAAACCATCGTCAAATTCAACAGGGATTTCGCTTCAAATCCGCTCAAAGACACCGTAGAGGGGGAGCTGCAGCGTCTTGCCGTCCGCTGGCGCAATGGCGAGAAGTTTCTCCCCACTAGCGACCTGCGCTCGGCCGCCCTAAAGGTCCGTAACGAGCAGAGGGCGCTGGAGAAGGCCAGCCTCGATCAACAGGTCCGGGAGCGCGGGGCCGCAGAGGAAAGCGTACCTGAGACCATACAGGCCGCCATCAACGTATCCGGCAGCGCCAAGAGCATCAGGGTCGGCCAGCGGGGAGCGATACCATTCGAGGTAGTTAACCTGGGGAGATCTGAAGCGGATATTGTATTGGAGGCAAGCGCGCCGCCGGAATACGAAGCGACGTTGACCGCTGCCGGAAGAACCGATGAAAAGGTTTCACGAGTTACTATCGGGCCGGCGGCGACCTACAAGGGCAATATCGTGTTGCGCATGCCGCCCAACAAGGTTGACGGTCAAAAGGCCAATATCTCGCTGCGGGCTGTTTCAGAAAAGTTTCATCGAGTTATCCAGACACGCCAGACGCAGGTCATCACAGCTGCTCCCCTGGTACGTGTGGTCGCCAAATCGGCGAAACTGAAGCTTGCCCCGGGTGAGCGGACGCGCTACCATGTAACGGTCCTGAATGTGGGGTCGTTGCCGACCCTGGGGATGAGTGTCAGGGTCCTGCTCCCCGCTCAAATGGAGTTCCTGGATGGGGATGGATCGCCCTACCTTCGCGAACCAGCTGGGGGCCTCATTTTCAAATTGGACACGTTGCCGACCGGACGGCTTACCGAGTTCACCATGCAGGTGCGGGTCCGGGCGGACTGCCCCATCGGTCAGGAGTTGCGCAGCCGGATTGAGGTCATGCATGACCAACTGCCGACTAAAGATGTTTTTACATCCATGTCTACGTTCGTACAGGGCACTCAGCTTCAGATACAGCAGTAACACCGGCCGTGACCGCTTGTATACAGGGATAACCCATGAAGAGGTATGGCGTGAGATCATTTATTCGTCCGGCACTGCTGATGATCATGAGCCTTCTGGCCCTGCCCGGCCTCCTGTCTGCCGCGGAGGTTGCCAACCTGAAGACGTTTTTTTCCGGTACCCGACTGACCATCGAATATGACCTGCTGGCGACCGGAGCTGAAAAGGAATCCGCGGTCGATGTTCAGATAGAGATCAAAGGCAAGAAATATACCTCGAACATGCTCTCGCTGTCCGGCGATTTTGGCCGTTCGATCGCACTCGGCGCGCATCGCCAGATCATCTGGCACCATTCCCTGGACTTCCCCGAGGGGTTGGATACCGTGTTTAAATGCAACATAAACGCCATCCCGGACAGCAGGGTCATCAATGAAACCATCACGCCCGCCGAAGGATTCAGGTCCTCCTATTTTGCCGTAAACAGACAGACTGTCGTTGAAACGCGGACTCAACTCATGTGGGCCCGAAATGCCGATCTCCGCGAAAAGCCCATGAAATACCCCGACGCACAGAGATTTGTTGAAAAACTAAACAGCGAACGATACGCCGGTTATAACGACTGGCGCATACCGACGCGGGAGGATTTCGAGGGGCTGGTCTTCTTCGGAAGAAAGGCCGGCTGGGGTTACGGATTAGCGCATTTCATCGCCGATTATCTGTCTACGTGCGGATTCGATCGCGTACAACCGGGCAACTACTGGACCTCGACACCGGACGAGGCCGCAGTGACACGCCTGGTCGTGGCAAACACCTGGAACGGGATTTTCCGTCCGCTTGACCAATCGAACTATTATTACGTCTGGCCGGTACGGAGCGCCCAAATGTAAAGGAGCGCCGTGAAGCGCCTTCGCATTTCAACGGCAGGGCTGCATGATATGCAACAAAAAACCCCGCTCTTTTCAAGGACGGGTTTTTTTGTTGCCCACTATTTTTCGAAGCACCTCTTGACGCTAATTAATTTTACCAGGCTGATGACTCCATGAAACGCTCATTTGGAGGAACCGGCCTTGGGCTGACCATTGCAAGGCAACTCGTGGAACTAATGGGAGGTTCTATCGGGGTAACCAGTGAACCGGGGAAAGGATCGATCTTCTGGTTTACGATGCGTTTGCACAAAACCACCTGTCGAGAGGAATCGGTCTCTGACTGGCAGCGCGACAAGATATCCGCGCCGTCAGGACCTGCAATCGACCAGCCGCTGATGAGACAACGCATGCGTCGCCAGGCGGTACGTCATGCATGCCAGACAGCGAGGTCAAGACCCAAATCAGGCCGTTGATCCTGGTTGTCGAGGACAATGTCGTCAATCAGAGGCTGATTATGACTATTTTGAAGATGATGAACTACCAGATTGATGTCGTCTCTAACGGCAGGGAGGTTATTGAAGCCTGGTCACGGGTGAACTACGATATGCTCCTGATGGATGGACAGATGCCGGTAATGGACGGTTTCGAGGCCACCCGCATCATTCGCGAACGAGAGACCTCGGAATCCCGCCCGAGCACATTAATGATTGCCCTGACCGGCCAGGCCATAAAAGGTGATCGTGAACAGTTCCTGGCCATCGGCATGGATGATTATCTGGTAAAGCCAATTACTTTGCAACAGATACGGGCGCTTATGAATAATTGGCTACCGATGAGTTCCGGGTCTGAACTCTCCGGCCCAACTTTATACTGCTACAAGCCTTTGACCGCGTAAATGCCTGGCGCGTTGCGCCAATATCCCTTGTAGTCAAGTCCGTATCCGAACAGGAAACGGTCCCCGACTTCAATCCCTGAAAAATCAGCCCGCATGCCGGGCGTAACCTTGCGCAGATGCAGTTTTTCAACAAGGGCAGCCATCAATACCTCGGCAGCTCCCTGCTGACGGCAGTATTCGGCGATAGCAGCCAGTGTGACACCTTCATCGAGAATGTCGTCCAGCAGCAGCACTGTTCTGCCCTTCAGATCGAACTGCGGACGGACGGTCCAGTTCAGGTTGGCGCCGTTTATTTCATGCCCGTAGCGGGTAGCATGCACATAATCCACCTGCAGCGGAAACAGCAGTTGCGGAAGGAGTCGTCCGGTAAAGATCAGTCCGCCGTTCATGATGCATATCACCACGGGGTTAGCATCCTTGAGACGTGCCGTAATTTCACCGGCCACCCTTTCGATTGCCGATTTTACCTCAGTCTCGCTGACCAGCTGATCCGCCTCATCTAAAACCTTTTTTGCTTCGTCAAAGGTCATAATGTCTCCTTCAGATTTTTATAATGCCATGCCGTTCGCAACTCTATCCTACCTTTGTATCAGGGGCATTCACACCTTCTGATTCAGGATCTTGCCGCACCCACTACCCGTTCTATCCCCCCCTGGTCACGGGCGACGACCGGTTCACCGTAGAGACCAGTCATACGGAAGATCTTAACCACATCGGCGGCCTGCCCTATCCCCACCTCCAGCAAGAGAAAGCCACCTGACACAAGATGCGTGGCGGCGCCAGGGATCAAAGCGCGGTAGACATCCAGACCGTCAGGTCCGCCGTCCAGCGCGGCACATGGATCAAAATCCCGCACCTCCGGCTCCAGGGTTGCTATGTCGCAGCTTGGAATATAGGGGGGATTGGAGACAATCAGATCGAACTGCCGCCCCGCAACCGGTTCAAGGAGAGAGCCATGCAGGAATTCAACTGCGGCACCGTTTCTCTCGGCATTTCGGCGGGCCACGGCCAAGGCTTCTTCGGATATGTCAACCGCGGTGACCGTTGCCTTGCGAAGACGGATAGAAAGAACAACCGCTATACAGCCGCTCCCGGTTCCGATGTCCAGCACGGATCGTGCATCCGGCATACGCGCCAGCGCCTCATTCACCAGTGTTTCCGTGTCACGTCGCGGGATGAGAACATCCGGCGTAACCTCAAATTCCAGACCGCAGAACTCCTGGGTGCCAAGAATATGCTGCAACGGTTCACGCCTGCCCCGACGGGCAACCATGGCTCGATAGGCCGCCAGCTCCGCATCACTTAGTGGTTTTTCGAAATTAAGGTACAGACCGACCCGGTCCAGTCCTGTAGCGGCACACAGCAGCCATTCGGCCTCCAGCCGGGCGTTTTCAACCCCACGTGAGACCAGAAATTCCCGCGTCCAGTCGAGTACTTTCAATGTTGTCCATATTTCCGCTTGCGCCATACCCTCGCCTCCGAATTGCCCCTGGATTCTATCCCAATATCCGGGGCTACTCCACAAAAATAAGGCGCCGGTCTATAAATACCGTATTTACAATGATTGCATACACATATGTTTGTGATTTTTAATACTAAATGGGTTGTATTTCCCCCGGATTTTTTGTATACAGTAAAGCGTCTCAACATTAAGAATATGCAAGGAGCTGTGTGTGGCCCTATTGGTAAAATATAAGAATGACACTGTTGGCTATATACCCACGTACGAGCTTAAGGAGCTGATAGGCTGCGGTAAGGTTAAGAACTTCATGCGCTCAAACGGAGAATGGGTAGATCCCAGCGTTGGTCCAATTCGGGGACAAGGATCACCAAGTGCCTATTCTGGCCCGGAAAGAAGAGCCAGATGGCAATAAAGCCAGGCTCAGGTTATTCGCCTGTTGAAGTTTGATTTTCGACCAACGTGTGACAAAAACAAAGGCGGCTGCAATCAATGCAGACGCCTGTTTTTTTTGGTGGAATGTAAGGTCGGACCAGGGATGCGTGGCGCTGCCTGGTCCCAACCTTCGGTTAACAACTGCCTGCGATAATCATATGCAGCTTACATTATGTTAAGTTCAAGGAATTGAATCCCTATTATCTCAGACTCAACCCTGGTTACCTTGCAGGTATATTTGACAGGGTATAAATCCGGATTGTTGCATAACATCATGTCACACCTATCGCCCGGGTGTAGTACCCTGTTCTGATTCTTGTGGTCCAGCTTTATCAATGCGCCACTTAGAGAGATATTCTCGATTACTCCGTGAGAATCGAATCCGTCAAAATTCAGGATACATTTTGCATCGCATACAATCCTTGTGCTTTTCACCATGTTGACCATTGGATCTCACCTCTGCCGGACAAATTCCGTAAATCGTTTTTATGACATCTGCATTAATGACAAAATTACAGACAAAATAAAGGCGCTCGAATTACTCCAAGCGCCCGCAGTATGTGACGGAGAATTTAAATAATCAACCATTAAGTTTTATTTATACCATATCAAGCTTACCGATAAGGAGCAGCATGCAAGCATTCGGAAAGGTGAATCATATTGGCTCTTCAACGTTTCAAGTGGGTTGAGCATATAGCTTGTTGAATCTGAGCTTACCCGCAATGAGGTAGGCCATGGAAATCATGTTTCGAGGATTACGATA
>JAJYBH010000046.1 GCA_021779135.1 Deltaproteobacteria bacterium | reverse complement strand
ATATGACTTCTTCGCGTTTCTCTCCAGAATGCGGTACATCAGCCGCTGGGGATTGATGCGCAACACCGTGCCGGAGAATATCCAGGAGCACAGCCTGGACGTGGCCGTGATTGCCCATGCCCTGGCAATGATCCGCAATACCTATTTCAATGGCTCGCTGGATGCTGCCCGCGCCGCGCTGTTCGGCATCTTTCACGATGCCAGCGAGATCTTCACCGGTGACATGCCGACGCCGGTCAAGCACTTCACCCCCAATTTCAAGAAGTCCTTTCACCAGCTGGAGGACCGGGCGCGCACAAAGCTGTTGGCCATGCTCCCGCCGGAGCTGGCGCGGGAATACGAGCCGCTGTTCTTCTTCGAGGATCAGGTCGAGTACGTGCCGCTGGTCAAGGCCGCCGACAAGATCGCCGCTCTGGCCAAATGCATCGAGGAGGAAAAGTCGGGCAACATGGAGTTTCGCCGGGCGCGGGCAGAGCACGAAGAGAACCTGTCTGCCAGCACCCTGCCGGAGGTGCGGTATTTCATGGAGAAGTTCCTGCCGGGCTACCGCCTGTCACTGGATGAGTTGAAGCTGGGGTAGGGTGGGGTGCGCCGTTACTGGCGTGCCGAGCCGGCGGCTGTTGCGGCGAGCCCGTCAATCAGTTGCTTTTTGGCCGGTCCGTCAAGCTTTGCCTCCGGGTGGACGATGTAGTACTGCAGGGGCGGCATCTCGCCCTCGCTAATTTCCTTTGTGATCTCTTGCGAACTTTCACCCTTGCGTGAACCTCCCCGCCATTCGGAAAAATTCAGATGTTCCCGCCCCTCGACCACATCCCGGTACACCAGCCAGGAAACCGGCGCAATCCTGGAGTACCATGGCCAGGTAGTCTCATTGCTGTGACAGTCGAAGCAGGCCTTTTTTGCCAGAACGCGGGTGGCGGGACTGTCCCAGGCCGGCTCCCCGATGACCGGCGGATTTGCGTGATTGCGTCCGTAGGGAAACAGCTGGATGGCTATGCCTGCCATTAGAATGGCAAGAACTGACTTGACGATCTTGTTCATGATAATTCCCTCGTCTCGGATCTGGCAGCGTCCCGTTGCAGCTAAGCCACCACGTAGCGTTCTACATCCGACGGTGTCAGATTGTTGGTGACGTTGATAACGGTCTCGGCGTCGTTTTGGCGGACGCTGATCCTGCAAACATCACCGTTTTCAGCCTTGGTGTAGCGCAATAATATCCGCGAGGCGAGTTCGAGACATTCCTGGCCCTGCCTTCCGACGAGGATGCCTACCGGGGTGTTGCCGTCCAGCCAGGTTATGGCTGCCTCACCGGCCTGTCTGGCGGCCTCCAGCAGATTGTTGTCGGATTCATCGCGGCCGATAATGACCTTGGTCCGTTCCCCGATGCGGCAGTGGCGGCCGATCTTCAACATACGAAAATCCCGCAGATCAAGATCGACGCAGTGATCAAAGATGTCCTGTACCTTAGGTACGAAGGAGAGTTCGGTCAACAGGCAACCGCCGGCCGGGCAGGGGTAGTTCTTGACATCGATCTCATCTGCCAGCTCGAACAACTCCTTGCGGGAGCGTCCCTTGATGGCCAGCAGTTTATCGCGATCTACCCAGCCTTCCATCTCCGGGATGGTCGGTTCAAAATGTTGCGCCGAAAGCGGGCGCAGCAGCAATCCCGCCAGGCCGCTTTCCCTTTCGATCACCCGCAGCGAATCCCGGCGCTGGCTCATGGGGCGCTGGCCGAGCACCTCTCCGGTAATGACGAAATCGGCGCCGCATTCCGCCATATACTCCTTGGCCTTGCGCAGCAGGTAGATGCGGCAGTCCACGCAGGGATTGACCCCCTTGCCGTAGCCGTGCCGGGGGTTGCGGACGATCTCCAGGTAGTCGAGTCCCTTGTGGACGACCTTGATGGGGATATTGAATTCCTGGGCAACGCGAACCGCCTCGGATTTGCAGCCGGAGTTCTTGCCGGTGCAGGTGCAGAAGGGGGAGGTAAAGTTGAGTGCCTCGACGTCGATGCCCATGTCGAGCATCATCTTGACGGCCAGGGTGGAATCGAGCCCCCCCGAGAGGAGGGCCAGTGCTTTGCGTTTTTTCATCAATGAACTCCTGGGGCTCCATGGCAGGGCCGATCTTGTCAGCGAGGCGCCCTGCCACGGGACCAAATTTTCATACAGGCTAGCACAGGCATGGCCGGAATGTAAAGGCGGACGCCCCGCTCGGCCTGCCGGCATCCAGCCCTTTCCATTCTTGACACCCCCAGGCTTTTGATGTAGCTTTACACGTCCTACCACAGGACAACCCTGGCGCTCTTGCTTCGGCACCTCTTTTCAAGGTTATACTCCTCATGAAGATCACAGCTGTCATTCCCGCCCGCTACGCTTCGACGCGTTTTCCGGGCAAGGCGTTGGCCGATATCGGCGGAAAGCCGATGATCCAGCATGTATATGAGCGCACCTGCCGGGCATCACTGGTTACGCGGGTTATCGTGGCTACTGACGATCCGCGCATCGCCGATGTTGTCGCAAGGATCGGTGGGGAAGTGATCATGACCTCCGCCAGCCATGAAACCGGGACCGACCGTCTGGCCGAGGTTGCCCTCGGCCTGGATTCCGACCTGGTGGTCAATGTCCAGGGCGATGAGCCCTTGATCGACCCCGCCATGATCGATCAGGCCATAGAGCCCTTTCTGGCCGATCCTGAGCTGCGGATGGGGACCCTGAAGACACGGATACTCTGTCTTCACGATTTTCTCTCCCCCAACGTGGTCAAGGTTGTCACCGATGTCAATGGATATGCCCTGTATTTCTCGCGATCGCCCCTGCCGTTCTTTCGCGACAAGTGGCAGGACCTCAAGGACGACTCCTTTGCCTGCGGCAAGATGCTCTGCTACAAGCATGTCGGGCTGTATGTCTACCGCCGCGATTACCTGCTGCAGTTTGCCGCCTTGCCACCCACATTCCTGGAGATTTCCGAGAAGCTCGAACAGCTTCGCGCTGTCGAGCATGGTGTCCGTATCAGGGTCGTGGAGACGGAGTTCACCTCTATCGGTGTTGATACGCCTGAAGACCTGAACAAGGCCCAGGAACGTTTCCGGCAAATTAATTCATGATAACAGACAGTTCAGCAATAGGAGCAGATCATATGAAAACAAAGTTTATCTTTATAACCGGCGGGGTTGTCTCGTCCATCGGCAAGGGACTGGCGGCCGCTTCGCTGGGCGCCTTGCTCGAGGCTCGCGGGCTACGGGTGACCCTGCAGAAGCTGGACCCCTATATCAACGTCGATCCCGGCACCATGTCACCCTTTCAGCACGGTGAAGTGTTCGTCACCGATGACGGCGCCGAGACCGATCTGGATCTGGGGCACTATGAACGCTACACCAGCGCGGTTCTTTCCAAGAAAAGCAACTTCACCACCGGCCAGATCTATTTCTCCGTCATCAACAAGGAGCGGCACGGCGATTACCTGGGGGGCACGGTACAGGTCATCCCCCACATCACCGACGAGATCAAGTCCAAGATTCTGGAGAACGCCAAAGGCGCTGACGTGGCCATCATCGAAGTCGGCGGGACCGTGGGAGACATCGAGTCGCTGCCGTTTCTGGAGGCCATCCGCCAGTTCCGTTTCGACCGTGGCCATGGCAATGCCCTGTATGTCCACGTTACACTGGTGCCTTACATCCGCACGGCCGGCGAACTGAAGACCAAACCGACCCAGCATTCGGTCATGGAGTTGCGCAAGATCGGTATCCAGCCCGATATCCTCCTCTGCCGCTGCGACCGGGAGCTGCCCCAGGATATGAAGAAAAAGATCGGCCTGTTCTGCAATGTTCAGGAGAGCGATGTCATTCAGGTGGTCGATTCCGAACACATCTATGCGGTGCCGCAGGCGCTCAATAAAGAAAAGCTTGATGACCAGGTGGTCGAAAAACTGAATATCTGGACCAAGGCCCCCGACCTGTCCTCCTGGCAGAATGTGGTGGAGACCCTGCGTCATCCCAGCCATGGCGAGGTACGAATCGCCGTGGTCGGCAAGTATGTCGATCTGACCGAGTCCTACAAATCCCTGGCCGAGGCCCTGACCCATGGCGGTATCGCCAATGACTGCCGCGTCTATCTCAAGTATGTCGATTCCGAGAAGGTCGAGCAGGATGGCATCGACGGACACCTGGACGATGTGGACGGCATCCTGGTGCCGGGCGGTTTCGGGGAGCGCGGGACAGAGGGCAAGGTCCAGGCCATCGAGTTCGCCCGAACCCGCAAGATCCCGTTTTTCGGCATCTGCCTGGGGATGCAGATGGCCGCCATCGAGTTTGCCCGCAATGTCTGCGGCATCAAGGAGGCTTGCTCCAGCGAGTTTCGCAAGGATGGCGGCGAGCCGGTCATCCATCTGATGGAGGAGCAGAAGTCCGTCAGCAAAAAAGGGGGCACCATGCGTCTGGGGGCCTACCCCTGCACCCTCTCCAAGGATACCCTCGCCCACGCGGCCTACAATCAGATCGATATTTCCGAGCGCCATCGCCATCGCTATGAATTCAATAACGATTACCGGGATGCCCTCACCAAGCAGGGTCTGGTGCTGTCGGGCGTCTATCGGGACAAGGATCTGGTGGAGGTGATCGAGATACCCGATCACCCCTGGTTTCTGGGGTGCCAGTTCCATCCCGAGTTTAAATCCAAGCCGCTGGTTCCGCATCCGCTCTTCCGCGCCTTTATCGGCGCAGCCCTGTCCCATCGCAATTCGAGGTAATCCATGACTAGAGAAATCTCCATCGGGGGGATCAAGATCGGCGGGAATAGGCCACTGGTGCTGATTGCAGGACCCTGTGTCATCGAATCGGAAGAGGCCACGCTGCGTCATGCCGAACGGTTGCTGACGATCTGCAACGGGTTGTCCCTGCCGCTGATATTCAAGGCATCCTATGACAAGGCCAACCGCACCTCGATCGGCGCGTTCCGCGGGCCGGGCCTGAGGGAAGGGTTGAGAATCCTGGCCAAGGTCAAGCAATCCCTGGGACTGCCGGTGTTGTCCGACATCCACTCCATCGAACAGGTCGCCCCTGCCGCCGAGGTGCTGGATGTGCTGCAGATTCCGGCCTTTCTCTGCCGCCAGACCGATCTCCTCATTGCCGCGGCCAGGAGTGGACGGGTGATTAATGTCAAAAAGGGGCAGTTCCTGGCACCCTGGGATATGAAAAACGTGGCCGGCAAGCTGGCGGCCTCGGGCAATGAAGACATCATCCTGACCGAGCGGGGCGTCTCTTTCGGCTATAACAACCTGGTGGTGGATATGCGCTCTTTTCCGGTCATGCGTTCCAGCGGCTACCCGGTTGTATTCGACGCCACCCACAGTGTCCAGCTTCCCGGAGGCCAGGGCGAAAGTTCCGGCGGGCAGAGGGAGTTCGTGGAGTATCTTTCCCGAGCGGCGGTTGCAACCGGCATCGACGGCATCTTCATGGAAGTTCATGAAGATCCGGACAAGGCCCTCTGTGATGGTCCGAACTCGATCCCTTTAAGCGAACTGCCGCTGCTGCTCAAGAAACTCAGGGCCATCGATGCGGTCGTGAAGCAGGCGGGCCAATGAGCGCAATCGCAGAGGCGCGGCGGGTCATACAGGTGGAAGCCGACGCGCTTCAGGCCATGGTGGCGCGCATTGACGGATCATTTGAACGTGCAGTCGAGATTATCCTGGCCAGCAAGGGCAGGGTGGTCGTGAGCGGCATGGGCAAGTCGGGGCTGATCGGCCAGAAGATCGCCTCCACCATGGCCTCCACCGGTACGCCGGCCCTGTTTCTGCATCCCGCGGAGGGCATCCATGGCGATCTGGGTATGATCATGACCGGCGACGTAGTGATCGCCATTTCCAATAGCGGCGAAACCGAAGAGATACTGCGAATCCTGCCGACCATCAAACGCATCGGTGCCCATATTATTGCCATGACCAGTAACGGGGCTTCTACACTGGCCCGCAACAGCGATGTATTTCTGGATGTTTCCGTCAGGGAGGAGGCCTGCCCGCTGGGGTTGGCGCCGACCGCCTCGACCACGGCCGCTCTGGCCATGGGTGACGCTCTGGCAGTGGCCCTGCTGGTTCAGCGCGGCTTCCGGGCCGAGGATTTTGCCATCTTCCATCCGGGTGGTTCGCTGGGCAAGAAGCTTCTCCTTAGGGTGGATGACCTGATGCACTCCGGTGAGGCGGTGCCTCTGGTTACAGAAGACACGCTGATGAAGGAAGCCCTGTTTGTTATCACTGCCAAGGGGTTGGGAGTGACCGGCGTGACCGCAGTTGACGGTGCCTTGCGCGGGGTGATCACCGATGGCGACCTGCGCCGGGCACTGGAGAAGGGTTACGACATCCTTGGCCAGCGGGCCGCGGAGCTTATGAAGCTCAACCCGCGGCGGATCAGGCGCAGTGAACTGGCGGCGGCAGCGCTGCAGATCATGGAGCATTACTCCATTACATCACTGTTTGTTTTTGAAGATGACGAAAGTCCCGCTCCGTGCGGCATCGTACACCTGCACGACATCCTCCGCGCCGGAATCGCCTGATATGCATGAGAAACTGAAAAACATACGCCTGTTGCTGCTGGATGTGGATGGCGTCATGACCGATGGCGGGATTATCTATGACGCGAGCGGTCTCGAGACCAAACGTTTCAATGTCAAGGACGGCCACGGCATCAAAATGCTGCAGCGTCATGGCATCGAAGTCGGTATCATTACCGGCCGAACCTCGATTGTCGTGGACAATCGCGCCCGGGAACTCGGCATCAGCCTGGTCTACCAGGGGGCGCTGAAAAAACTGGACATTTATGAGGATATCAAGCTCAAGACCGGGCTGGAAGATTACCAGATTGCCTATATGGGCGACGACGTTATCGATGTGCCGGTCCTGCGCAGGGTCGGATTTTCAGCAGCCCCTCCGGACGCGCTTTTTGAAGTGCGCGCTGTTGTCGATTATGTGACCACGTATGGCGGCGGATGCGGGGCCGTGCGAGAGGTCTGCGACCATCTGCTCAAGGCCTGTGGCGCCTGGGATGAGGTTGTCGCTCGATACGAATTATAGAACGTAGGAAATTGCCTGTTTTCCGGCTGGCAGCAGAAAATTTACCCACTGTCGGACGTCCCTGATTATCAAGATTAGACATCATTCAATCTCTGTGCCAACCTTGAAATTAAAATCACGTTTCGCTGGACACTCCCGCCCCTCAATGATATAGTACCGCCATATGGTATCGCCTCGAAACATCAGGTTTGTACTGGCCCTGCTCGTCGCGGCGGCGATTGCAGGTATCGTGGCAGCCATCACTCTGAAAGGCCTTCATACGACCTCGCCGGAGCCGGTTTCGCAGCAGCTTCCCCAACACATCGATGTTGCCTTGCAAAACGCCCGTTTCACTGAAATGCGCAATGGCACAACTGTCTGGGAGCTGGTTGCCGAAAAGGTCGAATACGATAAGACAGGCGATGTGGCCTATCTGACGAATATCCGGATGGTCTATGCCAAGAGCCGCACAAATGGCGCCATTACCCTGACGGCTTCCAAGGGGGATTATTCGAATATCACCAAGAACATCCGCTTGCGCGGCAAGGTTCATATGGTTACTGATTCGGGTATGGTTTTTGACACCGAATCGCTGGACTATCTGGCAAAATCCTCTCTGTTTCGGACTGCCGACCCCGTGCTTTTCCACCACGAACGGCTTTCATTGGCCGCCACGGGCATGGAGTACTTTGCGAAGACGGAGACATCACATTTTTTCAAATCAATCGATGCTGTCGTGAAAGGTATACGGCCACAGTGAACATACATTCTGTGACATCCGGTTATCCGGGTAAGGTTATCAAACGTACGGCGAGCATGGTGACCGCAGCCGTGGTGTTCGGCCTTGCCGCTCATGTCGCGCATGCCGCGCCTGCGTCGCACAGGGGTACCCCGAATCTGCCCATAACCATCAAATCCAATGAGTTGGCGGCGGACAACAAGGGCAAAACGGCTGTTTTTACCGGCAAAGTTGTCGCAAAACAGGGCGATGTGACCATATTCTGTGACAGGATGACGGTTTACTATGGCAAGAACCAGGGTGATGTGGATAAGATAGAGGCGGACGGCAACGTGCGCATTGTTCAGGAAAACCGGACCGGGGTCGCTGACCACGCAACCTACGAAAGCAGGCAGGGCAGGATCACGCTGACCGGCGGCAGCCCGAAGGTTATGCAGGGGCTGGACACCGTGAGCGGAGAGACCATTACCTATTTCATCGATGATGAACGGAGTAGCGTGAGCGGCGGCCGAGTCGAGGCGGTCATCCACCCGAAGCCCAAGAATGAAGCGCGGCCCAATAAAGGCAATGCAGACAAACGTTGAAAAACTTCGCCTCTGGACAAGGGGACTGGTCAAGACCTACGGTGACCGCCAGGTGGTGCGGGGTGTCGATCTCAGTGTCGAAGCCGGAAGCGTGATTGGCCTGTTGGGGCCCAACGGCGCCGGCAAGACCACGACATTCTACATGGTGGTAGGCCTGGCCCAGCCCGATGGCGGTCAGGTCTTCATCGGAGACGACGAAATTACCGCTCTGCCCATGTACCAGCGGGCACGCAAGGGTATCAGCTATCTGCCGCAGGAAGCCTCCGTGTTTCGCAAGCTTACCGTGGCCGATAACCTGCTGTCGATCCTGGAAACGGTGGAGCCCGAGCGTGAACGGCGGTATCATCGGATGGAGCGGCTGCTGGAAGAATTCGGCATCGCCCATATTGCCGGGGTCAAGGGTTACTCCCTTTCCGGCGGGGAGCGCCGCCGGGTGGAGATTGCCAGGGCGCTGATCACGAAGCCGGCCTTTATCCTGCTGGATGAACCGTTTGCCGGAATCGACCCCATCGCGGTAGCGGATATTCAAAACCTGATCATGTCACTCAAAGAACGGGATATCGGGGTGCTTATTTCCGATCATAACGTGCGCGAAACGTTGGGAGTCTGTGATCAGGCATATATTCTTTGCAACGGTGAGGTGTTGGAGTACGGCACGCCCGATGATATTGCCGCAAGCAGCAAGGCCCGGGCTGTGTATCTGGGAGACGATTTCCGTCTCTGAAATTTGATTCCTGTGAGGTAGAGACTCCATGGCTATGGAGATGCGCCAACAACTGAAGATGACGCAGCAACTGGTGATGACCCCCCAGTTGCAGCAGGCTATCAAACTCCTCCAACTGACGCGCCTGGAGCTTCAGGACGTTGTACGTCAGGAGTTGGAGGAGAATCCGCTCCTGGAAGAAACTCTCGAAGTCGACGAAATCCGCGAGAACGAGCAGGCTGAACTGACCGAAAAAGAGGAGACACCGGAAGTACCCAGCGACGATTTCAAGGAGGTGGAGGCGGGAGATGAAACCCTGCGCGACTGGGATAGCTATCTGGATGGGTATACCTACAGTTCCGGCGAACAGTATCGGGAAGATGAGGACCGGCCGTCTCTGGAAAGCCTGATGACCCGTCGCGGAACCCTGGCGGATCACCTGCTCTGGCAGCTGCATATGGGGCCGTTCTCCGAGGATGAGGTCTGCATCGGTGAAGAGATTATCGGAAACATCGATGACGATGGCTACCTGCGAGCCTCGCTGGAAGAAATCGCGGCAGCCTGTTCGAAAGAAACGGAGTGCGTGATTCCGGTGCTGGAACGTATCCAGGAGTTTGATCCCTGCGGTATTGCTGCTCGCGACGTTCGCGAGTGCCTCCTGATCCAGGCGCGTTTCATGGGTATGCAGGGCAGTGTTGTCGAACGGATTCTGCAAAACAATCTCAAGGATCTGGAGACCCGCAAATACAAGCAGATTGCCCGCGATCTGTCCGTTGATATCGATGAAGTTCTCATGGCCGCCAAGATCATCGGCGGTTTTGATCCCAAGCCGGGGAGCTTGTATAACTCTGAAGATGTTCACTATATCTCGGCGGATATATTCGTGTACAAGGTCGGCGATGAATATCTGGTCATGTTGAATGAGGAGGGTGTTCCCAACCTCAAGATAAGCCCCTACTATGCCGAGGCCAAGACCAATGGGCTTGTAGATTCACGGGCCGATGAATACATCAACGACAAGGTGCGTTCGGCCCTCTGGCTGATCAAGAGTATTCAGCAACGTCAGCGCACCATCTACAAGGTTGCCAAGAGCATCGTCAGATTCCAGCGGGATTTTCTCGACCGTGGGATTGAGTACCTGCGGCCCCTGGTGCTGCGGGACGTGGCCGATGATATCGGAATGCATGAATCCACCATCAGCCGCGTAACAACCCACAAGTACATGCAGACACCCCAGGGTTTGTTTGAGCTTAAATATTTCTTCAACAGCGGTCTTTCGACCAGCGAGGGTGAATTTGTCGCCTCGGAAAGCGTCAAGAACCGCATCAGGGAAATCATCGAAAAGGAAGACCCCAAAAAACCGTTGTCCGACCAGAAAATCGCCGATATGCTTTCCGGTCAGACCGTGAACATTGCCCGCCGAACGGTTACCAAGTACCGGGAGATACTGAAGCTCGGTTCATCTTCGGAGCGCAAACGACATTTTTAGCGTCTCTTGCCACGCGAGAGGCGAATTCCGCACGAACTAACAGGAGGTAGGTATGCAGGTATCAACAACATTCAGACACATGGAGCAAAGCGACGCCCTCAAGGCTTATGCCGAGGAAAAGCTTGATCGGGTAGCAAAATATATTGACGAGCCGATCAGTGTTCAGGTCTATTTTGCTGTTGAAAAAAAGATTCGGCATATAGTTGAGATCGTAATCACCGCCAAGGGGATCAACACCAAGGCCTCCGAGGCGACCAACGACATGTACGCCGCCATCGATGCCGTCATCGACAAGATCGAACGCCAGCTCAAACGCTACAAGGAAAAGATCAAGGCCCACAAACCCAACGGTGATGACCGGGGCCGCCAGTACTCTAAAAAGATTTTCGAGGCCGAAAGCATCGAAACCAGTGCCGAGCCGGTGGTCATCAGAGCCCAGACCGGAACAGTCAAGCCGATGTCGGTTGACGAAGCGGTAATGCAGATGGACCTGTTGCACAAGGACTTCATTGTTTTCACGGATTCAGTCAACAATGATATTTGTGTCCTCTATCGTCGTAAGGACGGCAACTTCGGTCTGATCGAGCCGTTTCGCGGCTGATAATCTATGGTGAGTGGGGTGCCCGTGGAAGGAATCAGCCTGTCCCTGCAGGAACTGTTGAATGATACGGAATACGGCCTCGGCCTGACTCTGCTGGCGGGTGAACGCGGTCTGGCTCACCGCGTTTCGAGCTCGCGGATTCAAAAACCGGGCCTGGCCCTGGCCGGATATACCGAGCACCTGCATCCCTCGCGGATCCAGGTGCTCGGTAACACCGAAATCTCCTATCTGATGCAGACCGATGAGCGGATCGCCGCCGAGAGCGTCCGGAAACTCTGCTCGTTCCCGGTTTCCTGTTTCATCATCACCAAGGGATTGATCCCTCCCCAGTTCCTGATCGACAATGCCGAGACTTCCGGTGTCCCGGTACTCACCACACACCATCAGTCTTCGACCTTCATCTCACTGATCACCAAGTTCCTTGAGGAACGGCTGCTGCCGACTACCCACATGCATGGTGTGTTGGTAGATGTGCTTGGCGTCGGCATCCTGCTGTCCGGAAAGAGTGGAATCGGCAAGAGTGAATGCGCTCTGGACCTGGTTATTCGCGGTCATCGCCTGGTGGCGGATGATATGATTTTCATCAAGAAAAAGATGCCGGCGGCCCTGGTAGGACAATCCGAGGAATCGATCCAGCATCTGATGGAGATTCGCGGCCTGGGAATCATCAATATCAAGGATCTGTACGGCGTTTCATCCATCCGCGAAAAAAAGATTATCGATATGCAGCTTGAACTGGTGGAATGGGACCAGGATCAAGAATATGACCGCCTGGGAGTCGACGACCGCCGCGTCACCATCCTGGGCGTCGAAATTCCCCATCTCTGCATTCCGGTCCGCCCCGGGCGGAATCTGGGTTCGATCATAGAGGTAGCGGCGCGCAATTTTCTGCTCAAGGGGATGGGCTACCATTCGGCCCGTGATTTTCAGGAGCGCCTGATGGCCAGGATGGATGTCCGGTCGCTGGGTGACGAGGTGGAATAGAGCCGTGCGGATCATCGTTATTACCGGCATGTCCGGGTCGGGAAAATCAACCGCGGTGAGGGCCCTTGAGGATGAGGGCTATTACTGCATTGACAATCTTCCGGTCCGGCTGTTCAAGCGTTTTGTCGAGTTGATCGAGAAATCCGGCGAGTCATTCAAGGGCATAGTTCTGGTTGCGGATATTCGTGGACGAGAGTTCCTGAAGGGCTATGAGATCGCTTTCCAGAAGATCCGTACCGCGGGGCACGATATCGAAATATTTTATTTCGATGCCCAGGATGAAACGCTGCTGCGGCGATTTTCAGAGACACGCCGCCGTCACCCGGCCGATGAACACTGCTCGCTGAGAGACGCTATCCGTATCGAGCGCGAACAGCTTTCCGGCCTTCGTCAGATTGCCACCCGGATTATCGATACCTCCGAATTCAATGTCCATCAGCTCAAGGACCACATTCTGAGAATCATCCGCGGTGATGAAGGGGGCGATCCGTTCTCTATCGAGGTTCAATCCTTTGGATTTCGTTACGGAATTCCGATGGAGTCGAGCATTGTCATGGATGTCCGCTTCCTCCCCAATCCATTCTTCGTGCCGGAACTGAAAGAGTTATCGGGGCTTGATGGCGCGGTGCGCGATTATATCATCGACAAACCGTTAACAGCCGCATTTATCGACTACTTCTTTCCCATGCTGGATATGCTTGTGCCGGCCTATCAGCAGGAAGGCAAGGCCTATCTGACGATTTCCATCGGCTGTACGGGCGGAAGGCATCGCTCCGTTGCGCTGGCGGAGGCAACGGCCATGCACTTGCAGGCAAACTGGCCATCAGTACGTATTACACACCGTGATATTGAAAAGGGGACGCAATGACAGGACTGGTTCTTGTGACACACGCCGGCTTGGCCGATGCGCTGAAATCGGCGGCGGAGATGATCGTCGGAAGCATCGATCTGTGCTCTTCAGTGGAGGTTGCCCCTGGTGAGCATGCCGATGAAATCATGGCCCGGGTTGTTTCCGCCGTTGGGGCGGTCAGTGCCAATGGCGCCATCATCATGACGGATCTCTTTGGCGGGACTCCCTCAAATATGGCCATGTCATTTCTCCAGGAAGGGCGGATCGAGGTGCTGACCGGTGTCAACCTGCCCATGCTGATTGAATTCTGTTCAAAACGCGAACGCATGCCGGTGGCTGATCTGGCCGCGGAATTGCTGCGATGCGGTCGCGAAGGCATTATTGTTGCCGGTGAGTTCCTCAAGTAGCCCGCCCTGATGCAAACACACATCTAATACGAGGGGAACACAACAACAGATGCTCAAGCAAGATTTTCTCATTGTAAACAAACTGGGGCTGCACGCCCGGGCATCGGCCCTTTTTGTAAAGACAGCCAGCCGGTTCGCCGCCGAGGTCAAATTGGCCAAGGAGGGGGTAGAGGTGAATGGCAAGAGCATAATGGGGATCATGATGCTGGCCGCTTCCAAGGGTACCACGGTTTCACTGTCTGTTGACGGCGCTGACGAAACCGAGGCGTTGCAGGCCATTGGCGACCTGATCACCAATGGTTTCGGAGAGGAATGACATGCGGGTCTTCACGGGGATCGCGGCTTCACCCGGGATTGTCGTGGGCAGGCTCAAGCTGGTTGACCGCCAGCGACTGTCGGTTACCGAATACCCCATCGGCGCAGACGCCGCCGCAGCGGAAATCATCCGTCTCAAGGTCGCCATCGAGACCACCAGGGCTGCCCTGGAGTCTCTCAGGGCCGACCTGGATGGCACGACATGTGATGATCACCTCTTTATCATCGATACCCACCTGTTGATCCTGGCTGACGAGCGCCTGTTCGTCGAAACCGCCTCCATTATAGAAACAGGCCTGATCAACGCCGAAGGGGCGCTCAACCGCACCCTCCAGAAATACCGCAGCACCTTCGAGGCCATCGAAGACGCCTATCTGCGCGAGCGGATCAATGACGTCGAGACGGTCATCGAAAAGATCCTGCGCACCATGACCGGTGAGAACCATGATGTTATCGAGCCTGAGGAAGGGCAGACGGTTATCGCTGCCCATGAAATTACCCCGGCGGATATCCTTCAGATGGACCGCTCTCACATTATTGGCCTGGTGACGGAGATCGGCGGGCGTACCTCGCACGCATCCATTCTGGCGCGCGCCTTTCAACTGCCGGCCGTGGCCGGGGTCGAGGGGATCACGAGTCTTTTGCTGGATGGTGCTCCGGTGATAGTGGACGGGTTTGAGGGCACTGTCACCGTCAATCCGGAACGCGCAACATTTTTAGACAGCCTTCAGCGCAAACGGCGCTACGAGTATCGAGAGTTTGAACTGCTCAAGATCAAGGACCTGCCCGCGGAAACCCTGGACGGCTACCGGATGCAGTTGAAAGGCAATGTCGAGATACCCGAGGAAGGCGTCTCCGTGCTCAATTACGGAGGGACCGGGGTCGGTCTCTACCGGACCGAGATACTGTTCATGAATCGCCGGGAAATGCCGGAGGAAGAGGAGCAGTTTCTCACGTACGCATCCATGCAAATGGCCGTGGCGCCTCATCCACTCACCATCAGGACCCTGGATGCGGGGGGTGACAAGCTGCTGGATGGGATGCCGCACCTGACGGAGCAAAATCCCGCTCTGGGTGTGCGCGCCATCAGGCTGTCGCTGAACATGCGGGATGAATTCAAAAAGCAGCTGCGTGCCATCCTGCGAGTCAGTTCACTGGGCACGGTGCGGATCATGTTCCCGATGATCTCCGGGCTGGATGAATTGCGCCGGGCCAAGGCACTTCTGGAGGAATGCAAATCGGAACTCGCCCTGGCCGGTGTTCCGTTTGACAGGCACATACAGGCAGGTATCATGATAGAGATACCCTCGGCCGTACTGATGGCCGATCTGCTGGCGCCCGAAGCAGACTTTTTCAGTATCGGCACAAACGACCTCATCCAATATACCCTGGCCGTCGATCGCTCCAATGAGCATCTGGCAGAATTCTTTCAGCCGCTACACCCGGCCGTGCTTCGCTCCCTGAGACGTGTGGTAGAAGCGGCTCACACCGCTGGTATCGACGCCTGCATCTGCGGTGAGATGGCCGGTGATCCTCTCTATCTGCCGATCCTGCTGGGGCTCGGTTTTGACGAGCTTTCCATGGGGAGCGCCTCCATCCCGCGCGTCAAACATATCCTGCGGCGCTGCACCCGCGCGCAGGCCATCGTCATAGTCGCGGCCTGCTCGACCTTCTCCACGGCCGCGGAGGTCGAAAGTTACCTGAAGGGCGAGATTACCAGCCATTTTGCGGAGAGTTTCGATTGATGACAGCCGACCTGATAGCTCCACTGTTCGTCCTGATAACCGGCATGCTGGTCGGTTCGTTTCTCAATGTCTGCATCTGCCGCATGCCCAAGGACGAATCCATAGTTTTACCCCCCTCCCATTGTCCCCAATGTGATTACCGTATCCGCTGGTATGACAACATCCCCCTGTTCAGCTACCTGCTGCTGCGCGGCAAATGTCGCGGCTGCGGCATGCACATATCCCTGCAGTATCCACTGGTCGAACTGCTCAACGGACTGTTGACGCTGGCCCTGTTCCTCCGTTTCGGGCCGACGCTGGCTTTTCTGGCCCTGTTCCTGTTTTGCTCGGCCCTGGTGGTGATCACCTTTATCGATCTTGAACACCAGATCATACCGGACGAGATTTCATTGCCCGGCATCGTCATCGGTTTTGTCTTTTCGTTTTTTCTGCAGGGGCATTCCTGGTTGAACTCCCTGCTGGGCATCCTGCTGGGCGGCGGCAGCCTGCTGCTGGTGGCATACAGCTATCAGTGGCTCACCGGTAAGGAGGGCATGGGTGGCGGCGACATCAAGCTGCTGGCCATGATGGGCGCCTTTCTGGGATGGAAAGCGATCCTGTTCATCATCTTCGCCAGCTCCCTGGTCGGCTCGGTGGTCGGCGTCACCATCATGCTCGTCCAGAAAAAGGATTCCAAACTGGCGATCCCCTTTGGCCCCTACCTCGCTTTCGGCGCCGTGCTGTATATCTTCTACGGCCGGCAGATCATCCACTGGTATCTCACGATGGGAAGCTTCACGAGGGGTTAGGCATGCGCACCTTCCGCCCGAACCTGACCGTTTCCATCCTGGCCTTTCTCAGTTGCCTGCTTCTGCTGACCTGGCTGCTCTTTAGCCTGCTGGCCTTCAAAACCGCCGCCAATGACCTGTATGCCCAGAAGGGCGAACACGCCCGCATGCTTCTGGCAACCTTTGTCAGCCAGTTGCCGGATACGATCCCCGCCTATCCGAACGGTATGCTTGCCATGAGCGAACCGGCGGCCATCTTTGCCTCGAAACTGTCGGAGGAGTCCTCCCTGATCCGCTTGACCCTGCTGGATGTCAACAATAAGCCGGTCTTCAGCGCCGGCCGGGAGGGCGGTGATGTGTACCTGCCGTTTGCCGGCAGCATGCAGCTGCGGGAGGGGAGCTTTCTGTCGCCCGACGGTGCGGCCGTGATCGCTATATCAAGGATTGTGCGCAACGGCGCGACGGCCGGCAGCGCCGGTCTGGTACTCTCGCTCACCGCTGAAAAGGCGCGCCTGGAAAGATCCCGCAAGCTGTTCATGGCCTATTTTGCCATCGATTTTATCCTGCTGCTCGGCCTGGGTTCGTTCATCCTCTCCCGCATCGTGGTAACGCCCATCAGCCGTCTGCTGGCCGCCACGGAAAAGATTACCGGTGGGCAATACGGTCAGCGGGTGCGTGTCTCGGGCTGCGCCGAGCTTGCCCGGCTGGCGGAGTCGTTCAATGCCATGTCCGCCACCCTGCAGCAGAAGGATCAGGAGGTGGGCGGGCATGTGGCTGCGCTGGAAAAGGCCAACGCTGAACTGCACCAGGCCAGGGAGGAGGCGATCCGCACCGAAAAGATGGCTTCTATCGGCCTTCTGGCTGCCGGCATGGCCCATGAGATCGGCACCCCCCTGGCATCCATCATGGGCTACGCCGACCTGGCCGCTGCCGAACAGTTGGATGGTGAAGTCATCCAGGACTATGCCCGAAGGATTTCGGACGATTGCAGCCGCATCGATCGCATTGTGCGCGGTCTTCTCGATTACGCCCGTCCCCGCACCGCAACCGTGGAGGCCTGCGACATCCGCCGGCTGCTTGCCGCTACGTTGGAGATGCTCACCCAGCAGGGGGCTTTCAAGGACATCAGGGTGGGCAGCTACTCTGATGAAAAGCTCCCCGAGGTGTGCGTCGATCCGCATCAACTGCAGCAGGTACTGATCAATCTTTTCCTCAACAGCCGTGACGCCATGCCAACCGGCGGGAAGTTGTCCGTGCGGGTCAAGACCGACAGCAGCCGGATACTTCCGGGGGGGGCAACCTCCTGTCTGCGCATCGAGGTGCTGGATACCGGCAGCGGCATCCCCGAAGAACACCTGAAGCGGATATTCGACCCGTTCTTTACCACCAAGCCGCCCGGCCAGGGGACCGGTCTGGGACTGGCCATATCGGCCCGCATCATCGAGAGCTTTGGAGGCAGGATTGAGGCACGGAGCAGGATGGGGACCGGAACCTGCTTCACTATCTGGCTACCGCCGCCTGCAATAAAGGAATCAGTCCAATGAGCGCCGCACAATCCCAGATACTGATCATCGATGACGAGGAGAATCTTCGCCACATGCTTTCCGCCATGCTTGCACGCCAGGGCTACCAGGCGGACGCTGCCGCAAATGGCGCGGAAGCCCTGCAGCGCCTGCGGGAGAAGGTCTATGATTTCATCCTCTGCGACATCCGCATGCCGGAAATGGATGGCAAGGAATTCCTGACCCGTGCGCTGGAGGAGCATGTACCGTCTCCGGTCATCATGATGTCCTCCTACGGATCGGTGGATACCGCCGTCGAATGCATGAAGATGGGGGCCTACGACTTCATCTCCAAGCCGTTCAAAAAGGATGAGATCGTGATGGTGCTCAAAAAGGCCGAGGAACGCGAGCGCCTCAAATCCGAGAACAGCCAGCTGCGGGCGGCGGTTTCCGAAGGGGACGCTTTTTGCGGCATCATCAGCCGCACCGCGGCCATGCAGGAGATATTCGCTCAGATTCGCAAGATAGCCGACCTGAAGACAACCGTGTTGGTACTGGGAGAATCCGGAACCGGCAAGGAACTGGTCGCCCGGGCTATCCACAGCAGCGGGGTCCGGGCCGGAAAACCGTTTGTCGCGGTCAACTGCGGCGCCATTCCTGAAAACCTGCTGGAGAGCGAGCTGTTCGGGCATGTGCGCGGCGCCTTCACCGATGCCTCCGGAGACAAGGCCGGACTCTTCGAACAGGCCGATGGCGGTACGCTGTTTCTGGACGAGATTGGCGAGATGCCCTTGTCGCTCCAGGTCAAGCTGCTGCGGGTGTTGCAGGAAGAGGAGATCCGCAGGGTAGGGGCGGCCGTGTCGCGAAAGGTCAATGTGCGCGTGGTGTCGGCCACGTCGCGGGACCTGGAGAGTGACGTCAGGCAGGGGCGCTTCCGCGAGGATCTTTTCTTTCGTCTCAACGTGTTCTGCATCATGCTCCCTCCGCTGCGTGAACGGATCGAGGATATCCCCCAACTGGCAGGCTATTTTGCCGCCCGCTACGCCGCGGAAAATCAGACAACGCCTGTCCGCTGCGCTCCCGATGCCATGCGGCTGCTCCTGGGATACAACTGGCCCGGAAATATCCGCGAACTGGAAAACGTCATCGAGCGGGGCATGATCCTCTGTGACGGCATGACCATAAGCGGTGCCTGTCTTCCCCCGGCGTTCCATGAATCAGGAGGTACCGTCGCAACCGATGATCCGTCCGAGAATCTCTCCATCAAGAAGGCCGAGGATGCCATCGAGCGCGACCTGATCCGCAAGGCCCTGCTCAAGACCGGCGGCAACCGGACCCAGGCCGCCCGGATCCTGGAGATTAGTCACCGTTCGTTGCTCTATAAACTCAAAGAGTTCTCCATCGAGTAGTTGACTGCATTTCATGTTACGGGCTAGGCAAAAGTTGCGGGGTTAGAGGGCAGATCCCCACCCAGGTATGAAATAATTGCATAGCACGTGTTTTTGCTGTATCTCTACTTAACAAAATCAGCTAGTTCTATGCTTTGTTGTTAGGGTACCTTTTTTGCATAAAAGGATACGAATCAAAAACCTGAAAGGATTCACTATGTTTAAAGAACTGATCATCGCCCTTGTCGTTTCTCTCATCATCGCCGCACCGTCGTTCGCCATGGCCAAGGATGGCTGCGGTGGCGCCTGCAACGTCTGCCACACGCTTTCCCTAAAAGATGCCAACGAACTGCTCAAGAAGACCGGCATTACCGTCAAGTCGGTCAAGGATGCACCGGCCAAAGGGTTGTTTGAGCTCCTGGTGGAGAAGGACAACAAGCAGGGCATTATTTTTGTGGATTATGGCAAGAAACACCTCCTGCAGGGCATGATCGTAGACCTTGAAACCCTCAAGCCGGTATCGGCCCATGCCCAGGACCTGCCGCAGCCCAAACAGGTCACGTCTGTCGACGTGACAAAGATTCCGGCCGACAAAGCCATCACCATGGGTAACCCCAAAGGCTCAGTCAACCTGTATGTCTTTACCGACCCGGATTGCCCCTACTGCAGAAAAGCGCATCAAGAACTGAAGAAACTGGCTACGATTGCCCCGGACGTGGCCATCCATATCATGCTCTTCCCGCTGCCCATGCATCCCGGCGCCTTTGACAAGGCCAGGGCCGTGTATGAGTCAAAGAGCCTGGATATGCTGGACAAGGCCTTCGACGGTAAAGAGGTGCCCAAACCGACCAACGAGAGCAGCAAGGCTGCAATCGACGAGATCATCAAATTCGGCAACGCCAACGGCATCTCCGGCACTCCGACCCTGGTCATGCCGGACGGCAAGGTTGAAGTCGGTATGCGCGATGCGGAGACGTTGAAGAAGATGCTGGAAAAGAAATAGGCAGTATATTGCCTGGGGAATGTAGTTGGTAGTGAACGGAAAATTTGTGCGAAAAGAGGTGCCCTATGAAACTGAGACGATACGAAGTGATCCTGCTGTTGATAGTGCTGCTTTCTTTCATGCTGCTTGGCGCGGGTAGTATCTCGGTTTATTTCGGGACCGTTCGCGCCACGCAGGATGGTAAGTTAACGATGATGCTGAAGGGCGGCAGCGAAAAGACCCTCAAGATGAACAAGGATACCCGAGTCTTCGCCGCAGGCCGGCTGGTGCCGTTCACGCGCATCAAGCCCAATTCGCAGGTACAGGCAGCAGCTGACTCCGATGGACTCTGTCTACAGGTCGTTGTTGAGGAGGGACCGAAATGAAACGGATAATCTTTTCGACACTATTGCTTGGTACGTTGATTTTGGGTCTCAACCCTCTCGGCGCATGGGCAGCATTACCAACAGAGGTTATCTCTATCACACCCGCCAACGGTGCCACCAATGTATCTCTCAGCCCAACCATTCTGGTTGTCTTTTCTGTGCCCATGGATAATACAACCCTGGCAGGTACCAAAAATATCTATCTGAAAAAGAATAACAGTGGCACCAATCTCTCGGGTACCATTACCTATGATGCGACTGCACAAACTGCGGTAATGACCCCAGCTTCGGTACTTCTTGCGAATACCTCTTATACGATTTATCTTAGTAAAAATATTAAAACGTCAGCTGGTACAAAGATAAATAGTGGTAATAACTATAGAGAATACTCCTTTACAACGGGAACAGGGGTCGCAATCCCTCCGGCGGTTACTATTACAAGTCCGGCCAACGGTAACAGCGGCATCGCCCTGACCACAACTATTACTGCCAAGTTTTCAGCTGATATTGACAGTAGCACCCTTACCAGCTCAAGTTTCTATGTCAGTAACGGTGTAACTCCTGCTGCAGTTAATGGCATAACCTATGATTCCGCCACCAGGACAGTCACATTCACCCCGTCTGCTAACCTTGCGTTTTCAACTACATATACCGTCACCATTACAACTGCCGTAAAGGACACCATCGGCACTGCCATGGCCGCAAACATGGTCTGGTCTTTTACAACGATACCTCCGGACACGACACCGCCAACTGTGACTTCAACATCTCCCGCCAATACTGCAACCGGCATTGCCCAGAACACTGTAATTACGGCAACTTTCAGCGAAGCCATGGCACAGGCTACTGTTGAGGCGTCTGGAAGCTTCACCTTGAATAACGGAATCACCGGTACGGTTTCCTATAATCCGGCTACCTGGGTTGCCACCTTTACTCCAGCAACAGTGCTGGCCAAAAACACGCTCTATACCGCAACCATTTCAACGGCTATGACGGACGAGGCCGGCAATCATCTGACGCAAATCAAGGTCTGGACATTCACTACCTCTGGCAGTTATTCGACTACTACCGCTCCTTTAAACAACTATTGCAACATACCTCCGTTTGTGACCAGCGGTGCCAACTCCCTGAAACCAAATGTATTGCTGGTGGTGGACAACTCAGGCTCCATGAACGAATTTGCTTATAAAAAGACTGGTGCAGGCAATAGTTCCTGGGACACCAGTTATAACTCTAACACCGATTATTACGGTTACTTTGATAACTCAAAGATGTACTCATATTCCACTACATCCAGCGGTTATTTTTATGTGGATGGGACGAAGATTCAGGATAGGACATCTTTCTGGTCAGGTAATATGTTGAACTGGCTTACCATGCGGCGCGTTGATGTTATCAGAAAAGTGCTTGTCGGCGGCAAAACGCAGCCACGTGCAGCCAATACCGCAAACTACCTTATTGTGACAAATAATCCGGACAGAGATTGGTACAAGAGTTCTGGTGGCAAATATTATGTTGTTGACGACAACCTGTACGTGTGTGCCAGCAGTAGTTGCGGTAGTTATACGACTTATAACATGAAGGTTTATGTGGGTGATCAGCTGCCGCAAGATGGCATCCTGCTGCAAGCGTCTGATAAAATTAATTTTGGCATTATGAATTATAACCCTGGGTATAAGTTTGAAGACAAACAGAACTCTGTGAGAGATGGTGGGCAAGTCACAGTTGATCTCGGATCAACCGGAACCAACCTGATAACACAGATTGAAAATACCGATCCGACCACCTGGACTCCGCTTGCTGAAACACTGTATGAATCACTGCGCTATTTCCAGGCTACAACAAGCGCCTACAATGGCGGGACCTATTCAGGCAAAGACCCTATCACAGCTAATTGCATGAAAAACTTTGTTCTGATACTTACCGATGGCGAATCAACCAAGGATCAAAACATCCCTGGTGGATACTGGGGAACTCCGACGGTTACAGACAGTAATTTTAATGTCAAGGACTACATGACCAAAATAGCCGCAAATGAAGGGACTACAAGCCAATGGAGTACAGCGGCCAATTCAATGCAAGGGACGTGGTATCTTCCAGGGGTTGCCCTGTATGCACACACAACCGACCAGCGCAGTGCTACTGTTGGGAAAAGTGATCTCCCCGGACTGCAGAATCTAACAATATATACGGTGTTGGCATTTGATGAAAGCGTAACGTCGCAGAATCTCCTGAAACTTACCTCAAAATATGGCGGGTTCGATGACTCCGCGATGCTTTCAAGCAGTCTGCCGGATTCAACTGCAAAATGGGATGCAAATGGCGATGGTGTGCCCGACACCTTTTATAAAGCCAGTGATGGTCAAAAACTACAGGACGCACTCCTGCAAGCTTTTAACGATATACTCTCCAAGGTGTCGTCAGGGACCTCAGCTTCTATCGTCAATAACAAAGGAGAAAGCGGTGCGAATCTCTTCCAGGCGGTTTTTTATCCAAAAAAAAGCATCGGTGGCCGCGACCTGTACTGGATTGGTGAACTTCAGAACATGTGGTATTACCTCGATCCTTTACTTGGCACCAGCTCTATTCGTGAAGATACGGACAACGACAAAAAGCTTGATCTCAAGCTCGATTATAAGGTTACCGTTGACTACGATTCCGTAAATAGCAAGACAGTAGCCAACTGGTTCATTGATTCTACAGGGTTAGGCAATTTCACTCAGGTAGGAGGTTCCGGTAGCCCCGACAATATTCACGCCCTGTGGAAGGCCGGCGCGCTCCTGCATTATCGTGACCCGGCAACCCGCACAATATATGCAGGGCTTGGCAGTTATAACAGCGGATATCTCAGCGGCTCCGTGCCGCTTGCATCCGGCGCAACCAAAGGAATGACTCTGTTTGACTCGACTAATGCTGCAAACATCATCAACTTCGATTATGCAAAATCTAATATCCCGAGTGCCAGCTCTGCTACGAACAACCTGCTCAACGTAGATGGCCTTGCTTCTGCCACCAAGATTATAAATTACATCCGTGGCGTAGATTACCTCAACGACCCGCTGTACAGAAGCAGGACCGTAACGATAACCTATCCAACCACGGCTGCTGCACCCTTGAATACAACCATAACCGACAAGACCTGGAAACTGGGCGACATCGTCTCTTCTACTCCGCAGGCACAGACCTCGAAACAGCTGCAGGCATATGACACTTCCTACAAGGATAACAGCTACTCCCTGTTTTATGGATCATCAAACTACTCCTTGAGAGACATGGTTTATACAGGGGCCAACGATGGCATGCTGCACGCTTTCAGGGTCGGCAAGGTTAACCGGACCATATACAATTCTAGTACGCCGAACAGGATTGCTGAAATCATCAATCCGGATAACACACTCAACCTTGGTGACGAAGAATGGGCATTTATCCCGCAAAACGCTCAACCCTATTTGAAATACCTGCCGGATCCTGCCTACAACCACCTGTTTTATGTCAACAACACGGTCTCTCTTTTGGATGTGAGCATAAATAAGACTGCGCTTGATAGCACGTGTTCGCAGGAGGAATACTGGAAATGCAACAAAAAAACAACCTATTCGAGCACGTCGACCAAGACGTTGAATGTTGACGAGACCAGTTGGCGCACTGTTCTGCTCGGCGGAATGGGTTTTGGCGGCGCTAGCCGCGACTTCGCCGGCTACTGCAATAAAGTGGATGGCACCACGCCGACAAGCGCGGCACAGGAAACAAGACTGGACTGTGTTAAGTCGCCGATCCCGGGGTCCGGGCTCTCATCGTACTTTGCTCTTGATGTAACCGACCCGACAGATGCCAAGTTCATGTGGGAGTTTTCCGATGCTATTCTTCCGGCTGCTGATAAGGGTCTTGGTTATACAACGTCCGGCCCTGCCCTTGTTCGCATAAACACCAAAAACCCAGTAACCTCCAATTACGGAAGCGCTGACACTTCTAAAAATGGACGCTGGTTTGCCGTGTTTGCTACCGGACCTTCAGGGCCGATTGATACCACATCGCATCAGTTTATGGGACGTTCGGACAACGAGCTGAAAGTCTACGTTGTCGATATTCACCCGGACATGACCAATGGCTGGGTAAAAGGGACTAATTACTGGGTGTTTCCTTCCGGTATCTTGAACGCCTTTGGAAGTGACCTGACCGATAGTGTCGTTGACGTTGACAGATGGAACTCATCATCACCAAGCTATTACAGTGATGACG
>JAJYBH010000045.1 GCA_021779135.1 Deltaproteobacteria bacterium | reverse complement strand
GGAGTGCTGACATCAACACCTACCGCGGCTGTGGCAAAACTTGCTGTTGCGAGCACACAGAGAATACTCGCTGTCGTCTTCCGGACCATTATATTTCCCTTCTTGTATCAAATTTGCGTTTCAAATTTCAACTATACACTGATTTTTTTTTATTCAATAGACTGTAAATTTATTTTTCGAGTGGTAATGTATTATCAGGAAGTAAGAAGTGACAGTTAGTCAAAGGAGGTAGTTATATGGAAGATACTCCGCCTGGCTGGGAACATACAGATTGATGCATCATCAATTCGGACGTAGCCGAGTCCGAAAAAAACCTTGAAAAGGTCAAACAAGCAAAACTAGATAACAGAAGCCCACCGAATAAATCTGGTGGGCTTTTCATTTTTCTATGGCCTCGGTATCCCAGGCACAGCGGCAATCAGTAGCTTCATCCCTGGTAATCACCATTGTGATGTGTTGTATGCCTCCAAAACCACAAAGGTATCGAGAAATAGCCGGTAGCGTCTCCCGTGAAACGGAAGCTAGGGGTCTGGTTGCAATGTTGGTTTAATAGGATAAAATAGGTAATATTAACCTTGTAGACTTGGGGAGGAAAGGAGTGGCCAACCATGTTGATACAGGTCAATTACCCTGACAATCGCTTTGATTACGTAAAGGAAAATATCCTGGATACGTTGATTGAATCAAAGAAAATTACAAGATTCCGGCGTTCAACCGGGTGGGTGACGTTGGGAGTGGACTCCATACGGACAAAAAAACGGGAATACACATATAAAACTTCCAGTGAACAGAAAAAGATGGCTGCGTAATTACTCATGCATCTACTGATGGATAGTGGATTTTGACGCTGGAGTTAATAACTCGGTCGCTGCTTATGGAACAGACTGAGCGGAGAGGAAGTGAGTAGTACTATACATTATTGCGTGGCTTCCGCCAGTGGCAAGGTGATGGCGAAGACGGCCCCGGAACCTTCGTTTGCGGCTTCAATGCGTCCGTTGTGATTCAAGACGATACGGTTGACGATTGCCAGACCAAGACCGGTGCCATGCTGTTTGGTGGTGAAAAACGGGGTGAATATTTGCGACAGCATCTCAGGGGGTACTCCGCCGCCGGTATCCGCAATGCGGACCATAACAGCACGTTTTTCCTGCGGAAGTCTCTCGATGTTGACGCTGATCTGACCTCCGTCAGGCATGGCTTCACAAGCATTCAGTATCAGGTTGAGGAAGACCTGCTTGAGTTGGTGAGCATCGCCCAGAAGTGGCCAGTGGGAATTTTCAAGATTTACTGACAAACTAATACCTTGATCTTCCAAGGTTGTGGCGTAGCTGTTGAAGCAGCTTTGAAGGATTTCGCCCAGATCGCAGACATTGTAGCAGATGGTAGGTTTGCGGGAAAAGGCCAGGATGTCGGAGAGCATCTTCTCCAGATGGCAAACCTCCTTTACAATAGTGTCTGCGTAGCGCTGCTCGCGCGAGTCACTTGGTAATCCTTTCTTGATCCGTCCCGCAAAACCGCCAATAGTGATGAGTGGATTCTTCAGCTCATGCACCAGATTTACCGCCATCTCACCGATGACCGCCAAGCGTTCACCATGGATCAGGCGCTCGCGCGCTTCACGCAGGCTGGAGTGAGCCTGTTCGGTGCGGTTGTAGAGCATGGAGTTTTCGATTGCCATGCCGGCCTGGTTGGCAAAAAGCTTAAGGAAATGCAGCCCGTCGTGGTTAACTCCGTTGCCGGACTGCGGGGTGTCTACGATGATGATGCCGAGTGATTTTCGCCCGGCTACGAGAGGAGCCGCTGCAAACGACGTCGCACCGAGGTGTTTGATGAAACTGCAGGTGGCGCATTGGCGGCACTCCCCGTCTTCGATAAGGCAAAGTTCCTGATCGAAAATGACCTGCTTGATAAGCGGACATTCGTTATTCATATCGATGCGGGTTGCCCGTACGCGTGAGCAGAAGTCGGTGGCGAGCTGGTGGGCAATGACCTCTTCGCTGATATCCCAGCGGCTACTGAGGGACTCCTCATTGCCGATGATCCTCAGACCATCCGAGGTATCCCGGGTAACGCCGAGCATTCCCTGGAGAACGCCTGATTTTTCGTTTCGCAGAAAAAGCATGGCCCGGCCGAAGAGCTTCGTGTTGCCGGAAGTAAGTGCGGTGAGGATGAGGTGTGTCAGCTTGTTGAGGCGGATGGTGGACAGCAGGGTATTACTGAACTGATAGAGAAGTGTCAGTTGCGTAATCTGTCTGGCGGTTGCATCTGGTTGAGAGGAAATGCGGTCTGTCATAGACATGCACCTGAGTCCCTGCGGTGATGGATCTTGAAAATCAGGGGCGACGTTCTTTCTGTTCCTCTTCCATTTTGCAGTTGATGCAGAGCGTGGTAACCGGTCGAACCTTGAGTCGTGCTTCGCTGATCTCGTCGCCGCACTCCTCGCAGATCCCGAACTCTCCGTTGTCGATGCGGTCAAGGGCATCCTTGATCTTGTTGATCAGTTTACGTTCACGGTCGCGTATGCGCAGTTCGAAGTTGCGGTCGGATTCCTGGGTGGCACGGTCGGTAGGATCGGGGAAGTTGGATGAATCCGAGGTCATCTCGGTGACGGTCTTGCCTGCCTCGCCCAATAGGGCTTTCATTTCCTCGGCCAGGACGTTTCTAAAGAACTCAAGTTTATCAGCTTCCATTGCCAGCTCCTGATGTCATATAAATGACAGATTTTAAATGTTACGCCGGCTCAAGTCCAGCAAAAACTGCATCAACGCTCAAAGAGCAGTTGCATGGCATCTTGAACAGAACTGACACCTTCGACTTTGATGGCTCCCTTTTTAAGGCGTTTTTTACTACCCGACGGGATGATACAGGTGCTGAAGCCCAGTTTTTCCGCCTCGGCTATGCGCAACTCCGGCTGGGTGACCGCCCGCACCTCGCCGGCCAGACCAACCTCGCCCAGCACCACGGTCTGGGGGTCGATAGGCTTGTCCAGGTGACTGGAGGCCACAGCCATGATCATGGCCAGGTCGGCTGCCGGTTCATTGAGGCGGACGCCGCCCGCGGCGTTGAGAAAAATATCCTGGGCCGCCAGGTGCAGGCCAACCTTTTTTTCCAATACCGCCACCAGCAATGCCAGGCGGTTATGATCAACCCCGATGGTGGTGCGCCGTGGCACTCCATAGGATGAAGCCGTCACCAGAGCCTGCAACTCCACCAATAGCGGCCTGCTCCCCTCCAGAGAGGTCGTGACCACCGAACCCGATACCCCCAGCGGCCGCTCGGAGAGGAAAAGCTCCGACGGATTTGCTACGCCGCACAGTCCCTCCTGTTTCATTTCAAATACGCCGATCTCGTTGGTTGAACCGAAGCGGTTCTTGACCGCCCGCAGGATACGGAAGGGATGGCTGCCGTCTCCTTCAAAATAGAGCACCGTGTCAACCATGTGCTCCAAAACGCGTGGTCCGGCAATCGAGCCGTCCTTGGTGACGTGGCCGACGATGAATACCGGGATATTGCTCCCCTTGGCCAGCAGCATCAGTTTGCCGGCTGACTCGCGCACCTGGCTGACGCTGCCGGGAGCCGATTCCAGTGCCGATGTCCACACGGTCTGGATTGAGTCTACAACCATCACGCCCGGCTTCAGTGAGGTTGCGTGGCCCAGGATCGCTTCCAGCGAATTTTCCGCCAAAACCAGCAACCCTTTGTGGGATACCCCCAGGCGTTCACCGCGCAGACGCGTCTGGGAGGCCGATTCCTCTCCGGAGACATACAGCACCGGACCGACGCTGGCCGCAAGATTCAACATGGCCTGCAACAGCAGGGTGGATTTCCCGATGCCGGGGTCGCCTCCGATCAGCACCAGCGAGCCGGGTACGATCCCTCCGCCCAGCACCCGGTCCAGTTCCCCGATACCGGTTATGACCCTGGTTTCGGACTGGGCCGGAACATCGCAGATCGGCACCGCCCGGGAACGTTCGCCGGAGGGCACGCCGTGGGCCGCTTTGACGGCAGTCTCCTCGACCATGCTGTTCCACGAACCGCAATCGGGGCATTTGCCCAGCCATTTGGGAGATTGACTGCCGCATTTCTGGCAGGCGAAGATGGTTTTCTGTTTCACCGGGTTCTCCTCGATACAGGGGCTGGAGGTGAGATATCACCGTCGGGCGAAAGGCATTGTCAACCGGCCGGGGACAGTCTAATGAGTTTGACAAAGCCGATTTTCTGTATATTATTACACTTCGGAATCTAATTGTACAAGGAACGACAATGGAGTTCTATCGTCCACCCACACTCCAAGGGGTCCTGGATGCCCTTGGCAGTGTTCACAGGGCACTGCGGGCGTGGAAGTTTTATCCTTCGGGTCACCCTTCCCGAAAAACAGGCATCAGGCAGGCTCATGCGGCCATGTTGCTCATTCTGGACGGCAATGACCTGACCCTGAACAGCGGCCGGAAATTTTTCAGTTATCCGGATGGCGAAGTTCTCGAAGACTCCACTCACATATCGGCCTTCCTTTCCTACGAATTCTTTATCCGGCGTATCCAGAAAATAACCTTTCTTCATGACCTGTACGAGGAAGATCTGCTCGATTTCCTCAGAATTCTGACGCTTCCGCCCGACGTTGTCCAGAATTCCGGTGGTGTTGATAAACTGCTGGAGGAACACGGCGTCAGGACTATCTGGGTAAACGAATTCGATCTCTCCATCATCAACGCCAGACGCAAGGATTTGGAATTCAGAGGGAATACACCCCCAACGGTTGATGAGATCGAGAACGGCATGGGCAATGAGTGTGCCGAAACTCCTGATCAGCAGGTTGAAAAGCGTGACGATCTCGACCTTAACGATGAAATGCTGGCGCTGCTCGGGCGTTTGGCCACGACGCAGGATGCAGACCTTTATCAACTTGCGGCTCGTCAAGCGGTCGCCTGTGCCGATACCTTTAAATCACGCAACGAACTGGCGGCTTTGTCACCCCTGATGGAATTGCTGGCGGAACACGCCTGCGACGTGAGTCGCAAGGAAAAACTGAGGAATTGCGCCCGCCTGGGTCTGGAACAGCTCATTGCCGGGGATGATCTGGTCGTTTTTCTGCTTGATCACACGGAGGCCCCCGATGCCCTTTCCCACGAGGCCATGCTGGAGGTGCTCTCGGTATCCGGACCTTCGGGGATCAGCCTGACCATATCAAAGCTGGGCTCGACTGAAAATCTGGCTGTGCGCAAGGAGCTCAGCTCGCTGCTGGTCGCTCTGGGTGGCTCTGCACTGCCGGTTATACTGAAGATGATGCGGGATACTCGCTGGTATGTTGTTCGGAACCTGTCAGCCATCCTGGGCGAAATCGGTCTGCCGGACGCGGTACCCGAACTGGTGGCTTGCCTGCGGCACCCGGATATCCGTGTCATCAAGGAGGCCATCCGTAGTCTGGCCAAAATTGGCGGCCGGGATGCCGAATCTGCTCTCATCGCCTTGCTGCAGGGCAACAATCCCCTGCTCCTGCCCCAGGTGATGGCATCGCTGGGCGGCCTGAAGAGCAGAAGAGCGTTGACTGAACTGCTGCACATCGTCAGCAGAAAAGACCTGCTTCTCAAAAACCTGCCGCTCAAGGTTGACGCCCTGGGCGCCATAGCCCTGATCGGTGACCGGCAGGCAGTTCCGGCACTGATCGAAGTATTCGCAAGCCACCATATTCTTGCCCGTAGCCGCTGGGATCAGTTAAAAGTCGCCATAGCCGGCTGCCTTGCCCGGCTTGGTGATGTTCGGGCTTTGCCCGTGTTACAGAGGAAATCAACCGTTCCTGGTGATCTGGGCCGGGCCTGCGCGGAAGCTGTTGAAACCATAGAACGCATGAGGGGTGAGTAATTTATGGAGGCGCTTGACAAACAAGGTGCCCTGAGGATGGTTACCCTCTTCTCCGGGGCCGTCAAAGGAATGGCTTTTTATCCATCTTCGCACCCTTCCATCCGCCAGCCTCTGCTGGAATTGGACAAGATTCTGGCCCAGGCGCTCTGTTGGGCACCCGAGGTTTCCTGGGGCATCATAGATGGAGCCATGTTCTCGGACGGGCATCTCTTTATCAATCCGCCCTCCGCAATTGAAGATCTGACCAGTCGCATGATGGAGATACAGATCGGCCGGATTGTTGTATCGACAGGTCTTACGTTTGAAGAACTGCAGAAATTCGTAAAGCTGTTTTCGATCAAGGTGGCCGGTTTTGAGGCGCTCGCCGAACTGATGCGGCAGGGGGGCATCAGCCACATACGCCTGGTGCGCCAAGGCGAGGAAAACTTTGAAACCCCGGATGAGGATCAGGAAGAACAGGATGAACCTGAAGATGGGGTTGACTACCTGGTTACCTATGGCCAGGCCCTGAAGGCAATCCGTGGTATCTGCCGGGATATCGAGCGTGGGCGCATTCCCAGCAGCGCCCCCATCATCCGGATGGTCGACCGGATGGTCGGCATTACCATGCAGGAACCGTCCATCCTGCTCGGTTTGACCATGATTAAGGATTACGATAACTATACTTTCAATCATTGCGTCAATGTGGGGATACTCTCCATGGCGCTGGGCGCTTCGATCGGCCTGGATGCCATGTCTGTCAAGTCGTTGGGCATTGCCGGTGAGATGCATGATATCGGCAAGACCATGATTTCCAAGAAGATTCTCAACAAACCGGGCAAGCTTTCCAGTAATGAATATGATGAGATGAAGCGCCATTCCGAGTTAGGGGCCAAGATCATCCGCGAGATGGAGGGCTTTGACCCGCATATTGCACAGATCGTGCTGGGACACCACCTGCATTTCAATCGCAACGGGTATCCGGAATGGGCCCAAAAGCTGCCATTCAATCAGATGGTCGATATTGTGGCCATCGCCGATACCTATGATGCCATTACCACACTGCGGGTCTATCAGCACCCGATCAATCCTCGCGCGGCGTTGCATGAAATGCAGAAGCTTTCGGGAACGTTTCTGGATGGTGCCTTGGTGGCGAGTTTCATCGAGATGATGGGCAAGTATCCCGTGGGGACGCTGGTACGGCTGGATACCAACGAGGTGGCGGTTGTCTATCGACCCAATCCGTTGGAAGAAGAGGCTCCTCTGGTCAGGATCCTGATAGAAGCTGATGGCACCCGCATCAATGTCCCCCGGGAGCAGCCCTTGATCGCGCAGGACGGGAGCCGCTATGCGCAGATCGTGGCGGTGGTTGATCCGCTCTTGAAAAATATCAATGTCAGTAAGTTTGTCGTCAGCGGAAACTACTAGGCCGGGAGCAGGCTCAGAGCCGTGGCAGCCGCCTGGCGAGTAGATGAATGCGAAGAGGATAGCAGGGAAATGATGTCTTGCGCAGAGTTGCGGTCGCCCAGCTTGGCCATGGCCAGCGCGGCATCCGCCTCAAGCTCGCCATTATTTGCCTTCAGAAAAGGCCGCAGGTGATCGCAGAGCGTGGCGGATGGGGGAAAATTGCTCAAGGCGGCGATAGCTCTGGCCTGAATAGCCGTGTTGCTGTCGTTGAGGCTTTTCAGCAGGACGGGGAGCGTGGATGGCTCGGCCAGTTTTCCCAAAATAGCAACGGCAGCGGCCCGGATATCGTCCTCTGGTCTTCCGGCACAGTAGACCAAAGGAGCAATGACCTTTTCTCCACCGATCTCGCCCAGCGCGTAAATTGCGGCTACACGCGCGCCCATGTCACCAGTCTTGAGTGTGTGCAAAATTTCAGAGACATCGCAGACGGTTTCCAGGTGCTCGATGGCATGTGAAACTGTTGTGCGTACGTCAGGATCAGCATCTTTCAGCAGCGGGATCAGGGCGTCTATTCTCTGGCGAATGGCATCATTCATAGTGTACCCCTTTTAACAGATTGCAGATTTTCAGACAACCACAATTATTTCAGCCTTGTCTAGCGTTTTGCGGTTTGCTATAGTACAAGACAAATATTGTCATGAATTGAACATGCGACAATGTCGTCGAGCCTCATGGAAATAACGGCGAAAAGGAGAATTGCAAACAATGAAGGAACCTGTTGAAATCAAACCTGGATTATTCTGGATCGGGTCCGAGGACCCGGATTTGAGGGTTTTTGATGACCTCTTCCCCACCGAACATGGCACCACCTATAATGCCTATCTGCTTAAAGGAACTGACAAGACGGCCATCATAGACACTGTCGATCACAAGTACGTGGATGAATTCATGGATAAGGTCCGCTCACTGGTCGACTTGGCGACGATCGACTACATCATTGTCAATCATACCGAGCAGGACCACTCGGGTTCGCTGGCCTATCTGCTGGAAAACTGCCCCAAGGCCGTTGTGGTCTCGTCTGTTGCCGCCAGAAATTTCCTCACCAACCAGATGCACAAACCATTCAATTCGCAGACCGTTAAGGATGGCGACACGCTGGACCTGGGAGGACGACAGCTGCGATTCATCATAGCCCCGTTCCTGCACTGGCCGGACACCATGTTCACCCGCCTGGAGGGAGAAAATGTCCTTTTCAGCTGTGATGCCTTCGCCGCCCATTACTGCGCGCCGGGAAAGATCTTCAACGATGAGGTCGATGACTTCACCTCGGCGCGCCACTTCTACTTCGATTGCATCTTCCGCCCGTTCAAGGACAAGGTGCTGTCAGCCGTAGAGAAGATCCGCCACGATGTGATCGACATGATCTGTCCGAGTCACGGGCCGATCATCCGGCAGGACCCCTGGAAGGTCATCCAGCAGTTCGAGACCTGGAGCAAGCCGACCTCATTTTCCAAAAAGATGTTCATCCTCTATATCTCGCCGCATGGCAATACCGAAAGTATGGCCAAAGCCGTGTTTGACGGGGCGTCCGCAATCAATGGCGTCGAGGTCGTCAGTTACCATATCAGCCATCTCAGTTCGGATGAGGTGCGCACCCTGATGGAGGAGGCCGATGCGCTGATCTTCGGCATTCCGACCATAAACAGGGATATCCCCAAGCCGATGTGGGACGTGCTGGCCTATCTGAGTACGGTCAAGCTCAAGACCAATATCGCCGGCCTGTTTGGCAGTTTTGGCTGGAGTGGGGAGGCCTGCAAGATGGCGGAGGATCGACTCAAGGGGATGGGTTTCAGGCTGCCGCTGCCGGCGGTAAAATCAGCATTTACCCCGACAGACGAGCTGCTGACGCAGTGCGAGGAACTTGGGCGGGTTATCGCCGAGGAAGTGCAGAAGAAGAACTGACAGGTTGCGTTTGAAAGAAGAGCTACCCGGGCCCGCTGGAATCACCAGCGGGTTTTTTTGTGCGAGAGACGTTTATCCGGGCTACGTACCCCAGCGCTTGAACAGCTCATGTTCAATCCCCAGTTGATCGAGCACCTTCCCCACCACAAAATCGACCAGATCGATGACCGATTCAGGTTGATGGTAAAAGGCCGGCATGGCCGGGATGATCTGCGCGCCGGTACGGGAGAGCCGGAGCATGTTCTCCAGGTGGATCGTGGACAGGGGCGTCTCGCGCGGGACCAGCAGCAGCGGCCTGCGCTCCTTGATCATCACGTCGGCTGCCCGCTCGATCAGGTTGCCGGAGACGCCGCAGGCGATGCGCGCCAGGGTGCCCATGCTGCAGGGGGCGATGATCATCGCGTCCGGAGCGGCCGAGCCGCTGGCCGCCGGGCAGAACAGGTCGTCGGGGTGGACCATCTCCAGGCCAGTCTCCACTTCGAGATGCGCATACAGGCGTTCCGTGGCCTTGGCCGGGTCGCCGGACAGGTCCAGACCGGTCTCCTCCAGGCAGACCTGGGTCCCACTGCAACTGGCGCTAAAGGTAACTTCAATCCCGTTCAGGCAGAGCTGTTCCACCAGCCGCAAGCCGTAGACCGATCCGGATGCGCCGGTCAGGGCCACGAAAACCCTCTGTAGTGTCATACTCACCTCACCAGTACATCAAGCGCTGTGAACAGCAGGATTGCAACGCTGATGTAGCCGTTCATGTTGAAAAAGGCCGCATCCAGCCTTGCCAGGTCGCCTGTGCGCAACAGCCAGTGCTCGTAGGCCAGCATGGCGACCACCACGACGATCCCTGCCAGGAAGAAACCGCCCAACTGCATAAGCATCCAGAGTGCCGCCAGCAGCGCCAGCATGGCCAGATGGAACAGGCGCGCCGTCCAGAGTGATCCGCTTACGCCCAGAGCCACCGGGATGGAGTGCAGGCCGGCAGTACGGTCAAACTCCAGGTCCTGCAGGGCATAGAGGATATCGAATCCGGCTACCCAGAACAGCACGATGCCGCCCAGGAGCAGCGCCGGCGGATCAATTGTCCCGCGGATGGCGATCCAGGCGCCAATGGGGGCAGCCGCCAGGCAGATTCCCAGCACGACGTGCGCCAGGGCCGTAAAGCGCTTGCAGTACGAGTACAGTATCAGAAAGAAGAGTGCCAGCGGTGCAAGTTTGAGGCAGAGCGGGTTGAGTTTGGAAGCAGACACCAACAACAGCGCAACGGAGGCACAGATGAAGGCCAACGTCACCCCTTTGCCGATCAGCCCGGCCGGTATGGCCCGTCCGGCGGTGCGGGGATTCCTGGCGTCAATCTCGGCATCGATCAGGCGGTTGAGCCCCATGGCCGCGGTCCGGGCACCAACCATGGCCAGGCAGATCCACACTATCTGGAGCCCACCCGGCAGGCCCCGGGCCGCCAGTAGTGCGCCGGTCAACGCAAAGGGCAGGGCAAAAACCGTATGGGAGAACTTGATCATTTCCAGAAATACGGTGATCTTACTGATAAATCCGGTGGTGGTCGTAGTCGTCATTTCAAGGGTATCCCGTACTCCGGCCAGCGCTGCAGAATCTGCTGCTCCATGGCCGGGTCAGTCTGCAGCGGCTGGCGTGGCAGCCGGCAGCCGGTGGCATCCAGCGCCATGCGCCGACCGCTGCTGTCGTGGAAGATGTCATCTGCGTAATCGATCAGGTTGATGCAGCGCCAGGCGATGTCGCGTTCGTTGTCTGGGTTGGCATCCGCGCCGACAAAAACCATCAGGCGGGCCTCGCCGAACCAGGGCGTCTCCCACAGTCGGGCGGCAATCTCCCTTACCATGCCGGGGTTCGGCTTATCAAGGGAAATCAGGGCGCTCTGGTGGAAGATCCACTCCAGCGGGAAGTTGATGTCGGCAATTGCCGGGACAAGCCTCTGAAGGAAGGCCAGCAGCAGGCGCTCCCAGGCTTTGGCCATCCAGCAGTCCTCCATGGGGGGCGGTCCGACAACCGTGGCCGGGATCATGGCCCCCGGTCGGTGGCTGATGGCGGTCACCCGCATGAGCGCCGCTGGCCCGGCCAATGCGTAGGAACCGGTATGGTTGCCGAAGGGCCCCTCCACGACCGTTTCAGTGGGATCGACGAAGCCCTCGATGACAACCTCGGCCGCGGCGGGCACACGCAGCGGCACGCTCTGGCAGGCAGCCATCCCGATGGCGGCACCGCGCAGGAACCCGGCAAAGCTCATCTCGTCCAGGTCGCCGGGCAGGGGCAGCATGGCGCTGAACAGCGTTACCGGCGGCCCTCCCAGGACTACCGCCACCGGCATGGGTTTGCCCAGCCGACGAAACTTCTCCAGGTGTTGCGCCGCGCCGCTGCCCGCTTTCCAGCGCAGGGCCAGATCCCGCTTCCCCCGCACCTGGGCACGGTACAGGCCGCAGTTGGGATTGGTTCCGTCCGGCGCGGCGGTAACGACCTGCGGCAGGGTGATATAGCGAGGATGACCGTCGGCAGCACCGTCGTCCGGCCAGCTCTGCAGGAAGGGGAAGGTCGTCAGGTCGGGCGGATCCATCGGCCGGGTCCAGCAGGGGGGGGCTGAAATGGGTGTAAACCTGGAAAATTCTTTCAAAGCGGCAATCTGCCGGTCCAGGTGAGCAAGGTCGAATTCGGGAATCCGGTCGAGGAGCGCCGCCATCTGTGTCGACAGTTGCCGGAGGTCCTCAACCCCCAGGGCCAGGCAGGTTCTGCGCAGCGAGCCGAACAGGTTGGTGGCCAGCGGGAACCTGCTTCCGACCGGCTGTTCGAAGAGCAGCGCCCGGCCGCCCTCCGGCTGCTTGCAGACCCGGTTTGTGATGGCGGCGATCTCCAGGCGGGGATCGCTTGCGACGTTTATGCGGGAGAGTTCAGCGTTGGATTCGAGGAGGGAGATAAACTCGTGCAAATCATTTATCGACATGACACCTGCCTAGTATCTGTGTGCTCTGGATCTGCAATTCGAGTTGCGCTTCGATGAAGCGGAGCATGCAAGTCATAAGGTAATGTGTGGGTCTCTGTCTCCAGAGACTTTTTTATCAAGCAAGTACAAAACAGTCCCTTAGTTCCTCAGATAGAGGTTCAACATCTAAACGATCGGCAAAAATTTTGACAAGAATAGCGCCTTTGCTAATTTTATCGCCTAATCGATGTGAAATGACTGCACCAACCGTTGGATTGTATTTACCTTCAATGTTGTTACGTCCTGCATTAAGGTTCCTGTTGATAAGTTCTCCTAATTTCCTCTGTTCAATCTTAACGAGTGTCCCAGACGAATGTGCTAAGATATCGACCGGATTATGGGAAATACCTAGTGCGCTAAGCGGGTTATTAAGGGTGTCTTCCACCACATTCAGAGACACTTTATGCGCAAGCAAAATATTAGCAAACGACTTTAAAATCGCTCCACTTTTAAATTGGTTGTCTGCATAGGCCGCCCATTCTGATTGAGATTGAACAGGAAATTCTGAAGTCATAAGTTTTGCAAAGAAGTCAATCGCCAACCTACGTTGGATATCAAGCGAACGCGAATCCCAAAGAGTTGAATTGTGACCACCCATTACAGCAATTGCTTCTGCCACCTCGAGAGCATTGCCAACGGCACTACCAGTGGGCTGTTCCGTATTTGTTAGTGTAAAAAACGTCGGAACCCCTGCTTCACACAGAATGTTTTGTAGCTCATCTCCAAGTGTTTCTGCATCGGTAATATTTTCCAAAAACGCACCGTTGCCATAGCGGACATCCATCAAAAGTCGATCGACCGGAAAACATATTTGCTTGCTTGCGATACTTGTCACAATGAGTGGTACAGACTCAATTGTACCTGTCAGTGACCGAAGTTGATATAATACCCTGTCAGCGGGGTTTGCTGCGCCCTTTG
Organism: Deltaproteobacteria bacterium; assembly: GCA_021779135.1. GTDB lineage: Bacteria > Desulfobacterota > Desulfuromonadia > Geobacterales > Pseudopelobacteraceae > CAIPTY01. The sequence goes on along the minus strand of JAJYBH010000045.1, from coordinate 11,624 downwards.
TAACTGTCATTGCAACACCGCACTGTAATAAAGTTGCAATCGAGTCTTCGCCGGGTTCCGGAAAGCTAAAGCCGGCGACTGCATTGAGTTTATCCCAAGTGCCACCAGTGTACCCAAGTGAACGTGCTACAAGAAACGGTGTACATACTTTCACGTGATCTCTTGCACATGCTATCAGCGCAGGTAATATTAATGCTACTTTTTCAGAAAGCGCTCCTGTTGGATACCGCCTTACAAGCCGTGCACCTCGTAACGATTTCTCATTACGATAATCAAATCGCGCTCCTGAGTTAGCCATTAATTCAGTTAAACACGAGACATCAGAAGGTTGCATTCCGCGTACACAAATTGCCATGAGTAATGCGGATACATGCCTTAATTCAACATTTGCCGAAATTTTTGAAACAATTCCTGACAGACAATCCTTGCCAATTAATTTATTTTCGAGCAATGCCTTGAAAGCAATTGGCCAACAATCCGAAGCGTTAGCTGGTTCAATCTTATTGAAATATCCGTTAAGCAGGTCGGTTCGGTTAAAAAGAAAGGCGACATCGGCATGCTGCGTTGCTAAAGAGATTGCGGTGTCCCTTTCGTACTCAGTTAGCGAGTCTCGCATCAGCAAGCCAGCTAATGCAGCGCATTGAACTTCTGGCGAAAGACTTTTACTCATAAGTGTAATAGCTTGGTCACGCGTCAACTCAATTGAAGCCCGTAAACGTCTTTGTATTTCGCCTAGAACAACGATATTTGAATCGTTAGTGAGCATTTAATTACCATCCGCACTGGTGCGAAATAAGCTCAATAGGTTCAGATACGAACGCTCTGTGACCTTCTTGCTTTGCAAAATTTACATCGCAGAATCCAACAAATGAATGTTTATCCGGTTCCATGTTTTGTGGCGTCATGCAAGGCGACTCACCTAAAAAGAAGTAGCCCTTCCATTCTACTCCATCAATATTGAAATGCTTGTCACTTACAAGCTTGGTAGATGTAAGCAACATGCCGGTTTCTTCCAAAAGCTCACGGCGAACTGCCTCTTCAGGTTTTTCGCCACTATTAACCTTTCCACCAGGTAGATTAAGTGATCTACTATTGGTATTTCGATGGATGACTACTAACACTCTATTATTTGTATCTTTAATCACCACTCTAACAAATTCGCTCACATGTTTAGCACTCATACAATAACTCCATTTTTTTGTAACTTCTGATATAAAGCCTCAGCCGCTGCTGCTAGGGTTTCTTGGCTATTATCGAATTGAATATGTTGAACGTTATGACTTGAACAATAACTTTCGCTAGCATCTATAAATTCTTTTTGCATGTGATGAAAACTTAGTAGATCTGATGTTCTATCAAGTTCTCTTCCTCTTCCTTTGACTAAATTACCCCATCTATTTTTGTCAACTTTAAAACTAATAACACAGTTAGCATCTGGCAATAATACGAAGTCCTGTTCAATTAATAATTGATAGCATTTTCTGTATGGGTCGTTATTTGGCATTAACCATTCAAAATTTGGATGATTAAAATAAAGATGAATCAACTTGTCGTAGTAACTATCTACAAGGGCTATTTTCCCATCATTTCGATCTTGAGCAGCTTGAAATAACATTGGCACTCGTACGGAACGAAACCATGTAAGTGCAGAAATATATCCTGATCTGGTTCGATCACTAACGGCAAGAGGCCATTCAGGTTCCTCTGGCTCTCGATAAAGGCTAGTGTCTTTACCTTGACGCTTCAATAAATCCGCTAACGCGCCAAATACGGATGACTTCCCAGCTCCAGGAATGCCCATCCCTACTATCAATACGCCTTTCATAAAAATATACTCCCTTCATAATTAGCGCATTCACTTAACAAATAAGCGAGTCCACTATGTTGCAAGACACTGTTAAAAGTGTCCCGAAAATTATCGAATTGTTGCCGATATAATCAACAATAATTAGGTGCGTTGTAGTAATGAACTTCCGTAATATCATCGAATTTCTCAAAAAAATTGCTGTTTTCCGCAATTGACTCGAGTTGTCTTTTCTGGAGTGCCTTGTTTATTGAGAGGATTCGAATTCTGTCATATTTGGGTTTGATCTTTGAAAACTTGGATGCGCTTTCATAATAAATAATATTCATTCCAGGATTATCCTGCATTAGTTCTCGCTTGAAGCGTTCTTTTACATGACTGTCGGGTGTTTTAACTGACCGTAGAAAAGGTAGTACTTTTCTGTCTGTGAGCGCCCTGCATGCTGATTTTGCGTTTGCATTTGCGTGTTGTCTAAATCTCTCTAAAAAAAAGTCATCAGTTAAATGCTTAAATACAGTTGGATCTGCTATGGATTCTTTAACCAGTTGATGAAGATCTGTATTTGCTACCTCTGAAACGGCTTGCTGTAATATCCACTTGAGTCCAATAACTGTTTTGTGATTGTACACCTGAAGATACATTCTGAATCTTGAATAAACAAAATCTTCAAGACCACCAATACCCTTTTTATGAATAGCAATTCCTATCCAAGGATCTGCCGCGTTTGTAATAGTGTCATAACCAGCAAATATATTCCTAATTATATGGTCGATATTATATAGCCCATAATTGCAACCAGTGTAATAAGAGTCACGAAGAAGATAATCCATTTTGTCAGCGTCAATTTCTCCTGAAATTACATCCTTAAGAAGTTTAATTACTTTCTTTGCGATTTGTTTTTTTGGAAATTTATCAAGCAAAACTCTATCTATAAATATGCCAAGGACCTCTCTCGCACAACTAATGAACTGATCCGACGGGACAATTGCGCCATGCTCCATTATGCTGATGACATCAGTTGGGTCAATCGGCAGGTCAGGTATCGAAGCAAGAATGCAATTAGCGCTGACAATTGACATGTGCTCATGCGATACTTCTTCGCATGAAGTTTCAAAGAGATGGCCAAATCTACTCTGTAAATTAGTAGTCACATCTTTATCATGAAGAATGGATTTACCAAATGGAGACGCCTCAAATTGATGCGAAAAAGGGAAATGCCCGGTGTCATGCAAGAGAGCTGCAGCACGAAGGCAGGCATAACAGTATTGAATCGAGGCAGTTATGTCCTCATTTAAAACTATCTTTTCCTCTAGTTTCTTCTCCGTAAAATAATTTCTTAGCATGGATTTAAATATTCTTCCTGCCACATGCATGGTCCCAATGGAGTGCTCAAATCTACTATGGTTGGCTCCTGGAAAAACTAGATGAAGAACATCATTTTGCTTTATATGACGGAGCCTTTGGAAATTTGGATGATCAATTATCGCTCGTTCATGACTAAAAAATTCTATACCGCCATGTACGGGGTCCATTACCATATGAGAAGGATTCCCAAAGATGTCAATGTTGTTGAATATCATGCCCACCTCCATAAATTTGAAACAGTCTGAGTTATTGACTCAATGAAAATGGATAGCAAAAAAGGGTCAGGCTACCTTCATCTTAAGTAACTTGCTTCGTTCACATCTCAAGTAACCGTAGCACAACTCCTCCTCAACTAATCAAATCTCATCCCAAACAACCCTCCGTCCTCAGTCGCATCCGTAATACGCACCGGCAGCACGTAATCATTAAGATTGAACCCCACCTCTGTCTCCTTAAAAGCGTCGTCCTCGTTCATTGTTACGATGTACTGAAACCCCAACTCCTCCGCAGTCTCCGCGCCAACACGAAGGGCACTGATTACCTGCCGCCCGTCAACCCCGTCGAATAAGTGACTATCGTGAACCAGAAGGCCGGGGCCGAAGCAGCGCTTTGCGCACAAACGCATGAGCATCATGTCAAAGCAGAAAATTTGCATGTTTTTGATACCTTTGCTGCGGGAACCTTGCATAACAAATTTGAATGCCGGACCGTTGGACGTTTCCTCGACCATCATACTGCCGGCAGACTCGTATAGCTGCCGCGAGGTTTCCTCAAAAGCAAGAATCGCCTCATTGAGCCGTTCTTTTTCCTCGACAAAATCCCGGCGCAGGCGGAGGACGAGGAGATTTCGTTCAATCTCCAGTTCCGTCTTTGTTCCTTCCAGCTTTTCAGCTGATTCAAAGCGCTGCCGTAGCGACTCTACATTAGCCTCGATCCTAGCGACTTCGCCTTGAAGCCGAGTAAAGTGATCCAGAGCGCCGTGGCTCTTGAGAATTCCCATGATTTCGGCACGTCGTTCGTCCAGCCGGGCCTGCTGCTGTTTACGTAGTTCTACACGCGCCCTGGCCGTTTCCAACTCACTGTTTAGGTAATCTCGACGGTTACGGACTACCGACTCGTGGAAACTCTTTACGTCGTCGTAGCGCTTACTGACGATATCTGGGAGGACCACACCGGCCTCCTTGTAGACCGCCTCTAGATCGTCGAGTGACGGCGGTTCCTCGGAGGCTATCGCCTCTTCAATATCCTGAATTGCAGACAGATCCAACGTATTGCCGTTTGCCAGATCGTTTATTTCACGGGTATGCTGTGATGCTTCGTTTTCAAGCTCGCGATATTCGGGGAGAACGCGGAAACTTTCGACCTCTTCACGCAGTTTATTGAGACGGGCTTCCGCCACCGTGAGTTGCGTACGGAGATCGGCTGCTTTACCGATGATGCTGCCGAACGCTCCGGCTCCGGCGGCTTTTTTTAACTCCTCCAGTGTCTTTTCCCTGTCCCGAATCACCTGCCAATCTCTCGCAATCCGCCAATCAAGACCCATCATATACATCAGGGCCATTTGGAGATCGCCGAGTTGCTGCATGGTGGCTTGTTTCTCAGGTGTGGTGAACGCGCCGCCAAGTTGGCGGCGGACAAAGTAGGCAAACAGGGAGCGAAAGGTAGGCGACCTTCCCTCTTCATTGACTTGGGGGTCGAGATTGAACATCTTCTCGCCGAGAACGCTTATCCACTCACTGTTGCTGAATCTGGATTTGCCTGATTGGAAGGCTTTCCCTGTGACACTGATCTTTGACTTGTTTGCGCCACACCTCTCTATGCTGGTACGCAAACCAGCAAGGTCGAAATCCATGCCGAAGGTGGCGTCAACAATCGCCTCCGAGCGGCATAGCGCATCCTTCTCAGCTTTTGCTCCGGTTAGAAAATGGATAATCTCGATCAGGCTGGTCTTTCCGGCACGATTTCGTGTCTGCTTGCTGGTAGCGCCAGCGCTTTTTTCCGCCAGCAACACGTTGAGCCCCGGCTTGAAGTCGAGATTTTTGAAAGTTGGCAGGGTGCTGTAGATTCTGTGGATCATTGGGACTCCCGCGAAACAAGGCCATCGCTCAGACAAATAGCGCCAATAAGGAACAACAGGTCAAGCGCTAAGACAAACCACTCGTAGCTTATATGAGGAGGTGAAGCGTTAGCGCTTGATATGTAGCCCTGATGAAACTCATCCCATAGGGCGGAGGCCGTTTTGGGGCGATCCAGACATTTTAAAACTTGTGCGCCCACAGTAAGCAGTGCTCTGTCTCGATGCAGATGTTTGGAAGGGAGTATCATTGGCTCAACTTGGGTGGTTCTTCGAAAATGTCACAGCTATCGAACAAATAGGCCAACACTGCCAGAATTGCGGCTTTGCGCTTTGGAGAAACTTCGGTGGTCCCACCGGCCCATTCCTCCAGCCGCCCGAAGATATCATCTGGATGCAGGCTGGGTTTCTGGTCCCGCAATTCTGCGTAACGATTCTTGAAGGCGGCAGCAATCTGAATGCCGTAGGTCGGATTTTTCCACCCTTTGAAGAAAGCCTTCACTAATGGGGCTTTTTCCATGCCTACTTTGAGAAAGCTAACAACAGCAGGTGAAAGTAAGTTGTATTCAATCTTGCCGAATGGGACATCCTTGGGCTCAACAGTGATTGGATCCTGCGCGGTAGCAATATGGGTCAGAACTGCTTTCAGATCATCAAAGCCAAGGTTGACCTTGTCGGATGTCGTCATGGCAGGTCCGTACCATGACTCCAAAACAATGATATCCAGTTTTCGGAACTCAATAAGTAATTCCTCGTAGCCCGAATGTGCAATTTTTATGTGTGGATTGGCTTGGTTAAGCCGAAGCAGTTCCTCAATAATGTGTGGCGGCAGGCGTCCGTCGTGGGTGTTGTGCACAAACATCCAGACATCGAAATACTCTTCCCAGTGTTCAATTGCACCAGCAAAATCCTCGTTGATCTTGGCTATAGCTTCAGTGGCGCTCATCTCATTAGGTGCATATACCTGGAACAAGGTTCGCTTGGATGGAAGATACCCATCGTTCTTACGATCCCCTACTTTGCCCCATGGTCGGCAGGCCATAAAGTCACCGGGGTAGAGCTTTGACATCAGTTTTTCAAACAGCCGTTGAAAGGCATCCCCTCTCGATCTCAGAAAATCGATGGTGAAGTCCTTTTCATAGTTGATCTGCTGGATTCGATCCATAGTGTATCAACTTTCAGCAACTATTTGATTAAAATTGCTTGTGTATAGCACGGTTGGGCGGGGTAACGGAAGGGATTTGTATGGCGGGGAGAAGCGTTTCACATCTGAATTGCCGGAGTAACTCAAGATATGATCCCACTCTACTCTCCGAACCGGTTACGGAAGTATTCCTCACCCCGTCGCCGACGGATGGCCAGACGGTAGAGCGCCTCGTACTTCAGTGCCGCTTCTTCCCAGGTGAAGCGCTTCTTCATGCCGTTCTTGCGCAGGGCTTTCATTCCCGCAGGGTTGTTGTAGAAGGTGTAGGCAGCCCAGCCGATCGTATCAAAGAGTGCCGTGGCAGTGAGCTGGTGGAACTTGAGGCCGTCGCCGGTCAGCGCATCTTCATCAAAATTCTCCACGCTGTCATCCAGGCCTCCGGTGGCCCGTACCACGGGCGGCGTGCCGTAGGCCAGGCTGTACATCTGGTTCAGGCCGCACGGTTCGAAGGAGGACGGCATGACGAAGAAATCAGCGCCGGCCTCGACCTTGTGGGCCAGGGCTTCATTGTAGCCGATATAGCAGGCAAACTTGTCCGGGTAGGCCGCGGCGATGTCGCCGAAGTAGAAGTGCGCCCAGGGCTCGCCGTTACCGACCATGACGAATTGCACGTCCATCGCCAGGATGCGATGGATCGCCTCGGCGATGATATCGGTACCCTTCTGCTTGACCATGCGCGAGACGACGCCAAAGAGCGGCACATCGTCACGCACCGGCAGGCCCAGCTGCTGCTGCAGGTCTTTCTTGCAGGCGGCCTTGCCCGATTTTACGGTCCGGTCGCTGTACTGTTTGGCAATGAAGGGGTCTTTGGCCGGATTCCACTCGTCGTAGTCCACGCCATTGAGGATGCCGTACAGGTCGGAGGCCCGCTCACGGACCACGTCCTCCAACCCCCAGCCGTATTCCGCTGTCTGGATCTCGCTGGCATACCCTTCGCTGACCGTGTTGAGCAGGGTGGCGTGCTTGATGCCCCCCTTGAGCAGGTTGACCTGATCGTCTTTTTCCAGGTCAAGATAGTTGAAATGCTTCCAGCCGATGCCGAGCACCTCCATCAGGCCGGGATAATAATTACCCTGGTGCTGCATGTTGTGCAGGGTCAGCAGCGAGGCGGCATCGCCAACGTAGCGGTCATGCAGGTAGGTGGTATCGAGCAGGGCCGGGATGATGGCGGTGTGCCAGTCATGGGCATGGATGACGTCGGGGTGAAAATCGAGCATCTTGCACAGCTCAAGAGCGGCCTTGGAGAGGAAGACAAAGCGGTTGTCGTTGTCCAGATACCCTTGGCCATCCTCCTGATACAGGCTGGCCCGTCCGTAAAACTGCTCATGCTCCAGGAAATAGATCGCTACGTCGCAGCCCGGCAGCCTGCCTTCGTAGACGCCGCAGTACATATGGCCGATGATGCCCATCGGCACCACCAGGGTGCCGGGCAGCAGGCGCAGCCCGTACTTTTCGAGGTTCACGCTGTAGTAGCGCGGGATGACCACCCGGACATCATGTCCCAGGCGGGCCAGGTATTTCGGCAGTGCGCCGACAACGTCTCCCAGGCCGCCTTCCTTGGCGAAGGGGGCGGCCTCGGAGGCGGCAAAGAGCAGGGACAGCTTTTCAACAGGCTTCATTCGTACTCCGGCCATCGAATGGCCACGGCTTATTTGGGCACGTTCTGCCAGTCTTCCAGGAATTTCTTGATGCCGGCATCGGTCAGGGGATGCTTGGAGAGCTGGATCATGACCGAATAGGGGATCGTGGCAATGTCTGCGCCGATCAGGGCCGAATTGAGCACGTGGATAGGATTGCGCACGCTGGCAACGATGATTTCGGTGGAGTAGCCGTAGTTGTCGAAAATGGTGCGGATCTCTTCGACGATGCCCATGCCGTCCTGGGATATGTCGTCCAGACGGCCGACAAAAGGGGAAACATAGGTAGCGCCGGCCTTGGCAGCCAGAAGCGCCTGCATGGGGGTGAAGATCAGGGTTACGTTGGTCTTGATCTTCAGGGCGGTCAGCGCATGGGTGGCCTTGAGACCATCCGGAGTCATCGGGAGTTTGACGACGATGTTCTTGTGAATCTTGGCCAGTTCCTTGCCTTCCTTGATCATGCCGGCGGCATCCAGCGAGATGACCTCGGCCGAGATCGGGCCGTCAACGATGGACACGATCTCTTTGATGACGTCCTTGAACTTGCGCCCCGATTTGGCGATCAGCGAGGGATTTGTAGTCACGCCGTCCACCAGGCCCAGGTCATGGGCTTCACGGATCTCTTTTACATCTGCTGTGTCGATAAAGAATTTCATCTGTTCCTCCAATGTTATTTTGCGGATGTTGTGATTAATTAACTACGGGGCGTGTGACCTAGTTGTTCCCGGAATTTTTCCAGACAGTCCATGGAGCAGAAATAGTGCCGCTGCCCCTCCAGCTTGCCAACGACGGCGTCTTCCTCGGATACGTACATCCCGCAGACAGGGTCACGGAAGGTTTCAGTCCCCTCTGAAGCGGCGCTGTGACGGCCAGGGTCCTGCTTTTTCCCGGTCGTCAGCGCTATCAGGACGCGGTAGCCGATATAGATGAGCAATAGCCAGAAGAGAAGCCGGATCATGCGATCTCCGTCAGATTCTTGTTACGGTTTCATCGCTGGTTAACGCGCCGAGCAGTTCCGCGATGGATTTTCCCGATACCGGGTGCAGCAGGTCAGGGGCGATGTCACACAGTGGCTGCAGCACAAAACGCCGCTCCGACATGCGCGGGTGCGGCACGGTCAGCCGGTCATCGGAAATGATTGCCGCACCGTGCAACAGCAGGTCGAGGTCGATACGGCGCGGGCCCCAGTGAGTCGTGCGTGCGCGGCCAAAGACATTGGTTTCGATCCGGAGGAGTCGCTCCAGCAGTTCATGTGGGGAAAACGCCGTGTGAAGCCGCAGGACGGCATTGTAAAATGCCGGCTGATCGGTAACGCCGACAGGCGAGGTTTCATAGAAAGACGAAAGAGCCGTGACCTTGCAATCGGGGAGCCGACCTATCTCGGCTACTGCGCGCAACAGGTTCAGTTCGCGGTCTCCCATGTTGGAACCGAGGGCTATGTACGCATCCACTTGCACCGAAAGATTAAATCATAATGGCGGGATGGCGTCAACCGCACAGTTGCCGGCGCACTGTTGCGCATCAAAAAAAACACCCTGATAACTAGGAGGGGAAGTTACCAGGGCAAATGAGGTCTAATAAGACCTCGCAAGTCTTGTTTATTAATTAATAGCAAATTCCCGGGCGGCATGCAAGGGGAAAATTTTGTGGGGAATACCGAATGGCAACGAGAGCGGTCAAGCGGCAGGGAGTCAGCTTTGTTGTGACGGGCAGGAATCACCCAGCGGGCAGCCGTTACAGAGCGGTTTTTTCCGGCAGTACCTCTTGCACTGCTCGACGATCTGGGCGTGGTACTCATTGAACAGCCGCACATCCTCCGGCAGATGTGCCATGAACAGGTCACGAGTATCCTCGTACCCGGAAGCCTCCGGCAGGAGGCCCAGGCGCTGGAACAGTCGGCGGGTATAGGCATCCACCACGAAGGTCGGCTTGTTTCCGGCATACAGCAGGATCGAATCGGCTGTTTCGGGTCCGATGCCGCGGACCCGGAGCAGTTCCGCGCGCAGTTCATGCCAGTTGCCGGCAAACATCCGATCCAGTGAGCCGGCATGCTGGAGGAAAAGCCAGGCAACGAATTCTTTCAGCCTCCGCGTCTTGACATTGAAATAGCCGGCCGGGCGGATGAGGCGGGCAAGCTGCTCCGGGTCGCAATCCCGCAGGGCTTCGGCAGAAACCATGCCTGCCAGCTTGAGGGCGCGGATCGCTTTTTCCACGTTGGTCCAGGCGGTATTCTGGGTCAGGATGGCGCCGATGCAGACCTCGAAAGCTGTGTCAGCCGGCCACCAGGAGAGTGGCCCGAAACGCTTGAACATGCGAGCGTAGATTTGCATGAATAATTCCGGCGAGCAGTTCATTGGTGCGCTGTTTCAACTGAAGCCGCCAACCCTTCCGCAAACGTGGGATAGTGCAGGCCGATGCCCAGCCTGTCGAGCATGCGGCGATTGTCAACCACCCGCGATTCGCTGACATAGGAAAACATCAAGGGCGACATGACCTGGCGGGCCTCATCCATGGTCACCTGGGGCTGCCGCGGATAGCCGAGCAGGTCGGCGCAGGCGTTGAAATAGGTCGTCATGCTGGCGGGGTGCCCGTCGCTGACATTGAAGATATCGCCGTGTATGCCCTTCTCCGCCGCAACACGGCAGATATGAGCCAGATCGTCGGCGTGGATGCGGTTGCTGGGGCCGGACTCCGCCTCGCGCAGGAGGGGCTGCCCCTGGCTGACCTGCATCAGCGGCAGTCGCCCCGGACCGTAGATACCGCTAACCCGCAGGATTATTATCGGGACGCCAGTAGATGCGCCATACTCTCCAAAAGCGCCTTCAGCGTCCAGGCGACGCTTGCCCATGGTTGTCGAGGGGGTGGTTGGCGACGACTCGCTCACGGTTCCGCCGTCCTTCTCGCCATACACCGAAGTGGCGCTCATGTAGATGATCCGGGCGGGCGGTGAAGATCCGGCAAGGGCCGCGCAGAAATTGCGGGCGCGGGAATCGATGATCCCTCCTCCGGGCGGGGGAATGAGGTAGTAAACGATACAGCCGGCAACATCGAACTCCGGCAGATCATCCGGGTCGTCAAAACTGCATGCTCGTGCCGTGAAGCCCTCTGACATGAGGAGATCCATATGCTCGGGCGAACGCACCAGGCAGGTGACCTGGGCACCGCTCTCTTTCCAGATCCGGGCGACCCGGGTTCCGATGTAACCGCAACCGGCAATGACAATCTTGTCCATGCGCTTTCTCCATACCAAGAAAAAAGGCCCTGCGGATTGCCGCAGGGCCGGGAAGTAACGCGGTTTAGTGACTACTTCTTCTCATACGTCAGCGCCGCGAGTTTCTGGTAGTACTCGAAGCGGTTGGCGGTCCAGGCGGTGGCCTTCTTCATCAGCACGGCCGCGGCCTTGGGGTCGCTCTTCTGCAGCACCCGGTAGCGGTTCTCGCCGTAGGCGTACTCCTCGAACGTGGTGGTCGGGGATTTGCTGTCCAGTTGCAGCGGGTTCTTGCCTTCGGCCACCAGGGCCGGGTTGTAGCGGTACAGCGG
>JAJYBH010000044.1:14877-24898 GCA_021779135.1 Deltaproteobacteria bacterium | reverse complement strand
CAGCATCTCGGTCTCCACCGGCAAGAGGCCGAGTCCGGTAGCCTCGTTGATGTCCGATTCCAGGCCGCCGGGGTCGAGAACGCGGTGCCCCAGCATCTGGTAACCGCCGCAAATGCCGATAATATGCCCCTTGAATGCCTTGATTTCATCGAAGAGCCCGCGCTCCATGAGAAAAAACAGATCGGCTATGGTGGATTTGCTACCGGGGATGATCAGCACGTCCAGTGCCCTGAGCTGTTCGGGCATTTCAACGTAACTGACGTTGACATCGCTTTCGGCATGCAGTGCGTCGAAGTCGGTAAAATTGGAGATGCGCGGCAGTTTCAGGACACCGATGTGGACCCGTTTATGGCCGGCAATGATGCTGACAACCTTGGAGCGGCTGGCGAGCGCGACACTGTCCTCGGCCGGCAGGGAAAGGTCGGGCATCCACGGCAGGACGCCCAGCACGGGAATCCCGGTCCGTTTGGCGACGAAGTCGAGTCCCGGCGCCAGGATGGAGGCGTCTCCCCGGAACTTGTTGATGATGATGCCTTTGATAAAGGCGCGTTCCTGCGGTTCCAGCAGTTCGATCGTCCCGACTATCTGCGCAAAGACGCCGCCCCGATCGATGTCCGCCACCAGGATGACCGGACAGCGGGTCATCAGGGCTACTTTCAGGTTGGCAATATCGGCATGTTTGAGGTTTATCTCTGAGATGCTGCCCGCCCCTTCGATGACGATGAATTCATAGGCTTGCCGGAGTCTGTCGAAACATTCCCCTATCGTTTTCAGCAGCCCAGGTTTGTAGGCGTCATATTCCCGCACGCTCATGTTTCCCACCGCCCGTCCCTGTACGATTACCTGGCAGCCGGTGTCTGAATTCGGCTTGAGCAGGACCGGATTCATGTCGGTGTGGGGATTGATGTCGCAGGCCTGCGCCTGCATGGCCTGAGCCCGGCCGATCTCGCCCCCTTCGGGCGTGACGAAGGAGTTGAGCGACATATTCTGGGATTTGAACGGCGCGACGGTGATTCCCTTTTTCAGGAGCAGTCTGCAAAAACCTGCGGTTATGACCGACTTGCCTACGTCCGAGGCGGTACCGCAAAACATGACCGCCCCGGCGTCCGGAAGCGGTTCCGGAGGATCTTCATGGTGCGCGTCGGCCTGGTTACAGTATCTGCGGGCATAACCCCGGGGGGTGACCATGCGTCCCCGGCTGTCCACAAAGGTGCTGGAGTTTCCGATGATGACGATGGTGGACATGTCGATTTCATGCTCAAGGAGAGAGCCGAGGGTGGTTACCGTGGCCGCCTCCCCCTCGCGGCAGGCGTTGCGGACGATGCCGGCCGGGGTCTCCATCGGGCGTGCGCCCAGGATGATGCGCCGGGCCTCTTCGATGTGGGTGACGCGGGTTTTGCTGCGGGGGTTGAAGATGACGATCACGAAGTCTGCCCGGGCCGCCGCTTCCAGGCGGGTCGTGATGAGATCCCAGGGGGTCAGCAGGTCCGAGAGTGAAATAACGGCGAAGTCATGCATCAGTGGGGCGCCAAGCACCGAAGCGGCGGCCTGGATGGCCGATATGCCGGGAATGACGCAAATCTCGGGAGCCGAGTCGATCAGGGTGGTGTCGTCCCGCCGGTCGTCGATCTCAACCAGTTCGAAGACCAGGCCGGCCATACCGTAGATACCGGAATCTCCGCCCGATATCAGGGCGACGGTCTCGCCGTCACGGGCCAGACCGATGGCCGCCCGGCAGCGTTCGACCTCCTGCATCATGGCGGTGGCGATGACTTGCTTGCCCTCGAGCAGCGGCCGGACCAGGTCGATGTAATTGTTGTAGCCGATGATGGTGGTGGATTCAGCGATGGCCAGACGGGCCGCTTCCGTCAGCTGGCTGACGTCACCCGGTCCGGTGCCTACTATGTAAAGTTTTGCCATTGGTTACCTGCAGTCGTGTAAATAATGTTTTGCCCCGATAGCAGCTTTCCCACCAGGGTGGGGCAAATACTACATGCACGTCCAGGGAGTTGCAAGTTTGAATTGGACACGCGTTGACGAACATGAGATGCGCAGTCAAGGACAGGCAGCGGCATTCAGGCCATCGCACTTAGCGGTGGGCATGCACGACCAGCCCCTTTTCCGTGGATATGACCCGGCAGTCCGAGAAACCGAGCCGCTTCAGTCTCCGCAGGATAAAAAATGAGGCCAGCGGATGGACCCCCGGCAGGATCAGCGGAAAATGAGTGCCGGGAAGCCGGCACAGGACCATCCAGGTCGCACGGAAGGAATACCCGCTGCTGCCGGTCGTGCCGTGAGGACGGGCCTTCATCAGCTATGCTCGCTGGTCTCGTTGAACCGCAGATCCTTCCACTGCTCGACCGTGTTGTCCAGACGCCACAGGCTGCCGGCCATGTAGGTCAGTTTGCCTTCACCGTCAATATAGACATGCATGGCCTCCTTTTTCTCGAACTCCTCGATGCGCTTCTTCTCGCCCTGTACCCAGCGTGCGGTGACATAGCTGACCGGCTCGAAGGCCACCTTGACGCCGTATTCGTGTTCCAGGCGGTGCATGACCACCTCGAACTGCAGCAGCCCCACGGCGCCGATGACCCAGTCCGCGCCCATCACCGGCTTGAAGACCTGGGTGGCGCCCTCCTCGGCCAGCTGAACCAGCCCTTTTTCCAAGGCCTTGGATTTCATCGGGTTGAGCAGACGCACCTTGCGGAAATGCTCGGGGGCAAAGCTGGGAATGCCGGTGAACTTCAGCTCTTCGCCCATGGTGAAGGTGTCGCCGATCTTGATGGTGCCGTGGTTGTGGATGCCGATGATGTCGCCCGGCCAGGCCTCTTCCACATTGGTGCGATCCTGGGCCATGAAGATGGTCGCATTGGCGATCTGGACCTCGCGCCCCAGACGTACGTGGCGGACCTTCATGCCGCGGGTGAATTTCCCGGAACAGATACGGAAGAACGCGATCCGGTCGCGATGGGCCGGGTCCATGTTTGCCTGGATCTTGAAGGTGAAGCCGCTGAAGGGCTCCTCGTAGGGCGAAACCGATCTGGTGGTCGCCTGGCGGGGGAGGGGGTGCGGAGCATGCTCCACGAAGGCGTCCAGCAGCTGCTGAACACCGAAGGTATTGATGGCGCTGCCGAAGAAGACCGGCGTCTGTTGCCCGGCCAGATAGGCCTCCTTGTCAAAGGGGTGGGCGGCCCCCTCCAGCAGTTCAACATCGTGGCGCAGTTCATCGACCTGGCTGCCAAGCATCTGATCCAGGCGTGGGTCATCCAGGCCGGTGATAGTCAGGATATCCCCGGTGCCGTTGTCGGCCTCGGCGTCGAAGAAGATCAACTCCTTGGTGTAGAGGTGATAGGTGCCGCGGAAGCGCTTGCCCATCCCAACCGGCCAGGTCATGGGGGCGGTCTGCATCTTGAGGTTCTTCTCGATGTCGTCCAGCAGGTCGAAGGGGTCCTGACCCTCGCGGTCCAGCTTGTTCATGAAGGTCATGATGGGGGTATGCCGCAGGCGACAGACCTCCAGAAGCTTTTTGGTCTGACTCTCAACCCCCTTGACCGAGTCGATCACCATCAGTACCGAGTCAACGGCCGTCA
The DNA here is from genome assembly GCA_021779135.1 of Deltaproteobacteria bacterium. Classification (GTDB taxonomy): domain Bacteria; phylum Desulfobacterota; class Desulfuromonadia; order Geobacterales; family Pseudopelobacteraceae; genus CAIPTY01. The sequence goes on along the minus strand of JAJYBH010000044.1, from coordinate 21,308 downwards.
GCACACGATAGGTATCCTCGGAGAAGTCATTGTGGCCGGGGGTGTCCAGCAGGTTGATCTCGCACCCCTCATAGCCGAATTTCATCACCGAGGAGGTGACCGAAATGCCGCGCTGCTTCTCCAGTTCCATCCAGTCCGAGGTGGCGTGGCGTGACGATTTGCGGGCCCGGACCTCGCCGGCCTGCTGGATGGCGCCGCCAAAGAGCAGCAGCTTTTCCGTGATGGTGGTCTTCCCGGCGTCCGGGTGGCTGATGATGGCAAAGGTGCGACGTTTCTCGACTTCCAGCTGGTTGAATAGTTCCACGACAATGACTCCCTTATGCACTCGAAAGGCGGGCTACAGCCCGCCTTGGTCTTTGTAGGGGCGAATCTTGTATTTGCCCGTCATTGGGCGATCACCAGGATCGCCCCTACGATCTGAACACAAGCCGGTCCAGGCACCAGCGGCCGCCGCCGGCGATCATCAGGTACAGCGCCATGCCCAGCAGGGCGATATTGTATTCGATGCCATGTCCGCGCCCCGGCAGGCAGCTCATGTTCAGGAAAAATCCGTGCGCCCAGTGAATCTTGTAGATGGCCACCAGCATGACGGCCGAGATGCCGGCCGCGGACAGGCGGGTCAGGAAACCGGTCAGGATCCCGAAGCCGCCGCCGAACTCCGCTATAATCGCCAGCAGGGTGAAGATCGCCGGAATGCCGAGATCCCGTTCGAAACTGGCAAAGGTTGCCGTCAGCCCTTTGCCGCCAAACAGTCCCAGCAACTTCTGGGAACCGTGCGCCATGAAGATCAGCCCCAGGGGGATCCGCAACATCAACGGGGCGATCAGGTCGGTCGCGTCAAAACTGCCTTTAGCCATTGGCTGTCTCCTTGTCCTCAATGTGCAGCAGTCTGTTTTTCCCGCTGCGTTTGACTTCATGCATGAGCAAGTCCGCTTTGTTTATGGCCTCATCCACGCCAGGGGGTTGCAAAGGTTGGGTTATGGCGCCGAATCAGAAGTTGCGAAACCGAAGGCAGGATGTCAATCTTGTTCGCTCTTGTGTGGAAAAGAGGGGTACAAAAGCGAAACAAGATGACAAGTAGCTGATATTGCAAAAGAAGGTAAAATTGGCGGGCGATGCGGGATTCGAACCCGCGACCCCAGGCTTCGGAGGCCTGTACTCTATCCAACTGAGCTAACCGCCCGCACTGATCAACCGCATCTGGCTGATGCGACGAACAAACATTCTTACACCAATCAGGCGGTCAACTCAAGCCAAAAATCTGTCAATTTGCCGGATGCTCTGGTAAGATGCAGCGATTGATAGGAGGCTGGGCATGAAGACATCTGATCTGATTTCACGGCCGAGGGGGCTGGTATGAGGCCGGATGGCATCCGTGTTATCGGCCTGACCGGCGGGATCGCAACCGGCAAGAGCAGCGTTGCGCGCTTCTTTCAGGCAAAGGGCGCCCTGGTGATCGATGCCGACCAGCTTGCCCGGGAAGCCGTCGAACCGGACAGTCACGGTCTGGCGGAGGTTGTGGCGGCCTTTGGCCGGGGAGTGCTTGCGCCGGACGGGAGCCTTGACCGCAAGCGGCTGGGGGAGCTTGTGTTCTCGGACAGCGCCCGGCGCAGCCAACTGGAAGGGATTCTCCACCCTGAAATCAAGCGCCTTGCCGAAGAACGCATCACCCGTGCCTCCGCGACCGGCCAGCGGGTTGTATTCTACGTGGCACCGCTCCTGGTGGAGGCGGGTGTCACCGACCGGGTGGACGAAGTCTGGGTGGTGACGGTCCGGCCCGACGTGCAACTGCAGCGCCTGATGCTGCGCGCTGGCATCAGCCGTGAACAGGCGCAGCGGATCATCGACAGCCAGATGCCGCTATCTGAGAAGGAAAAATACGGCAGGGTCGTGATCGATAACAGCGGCACTCCGGCAGAGACCAACAACCGGCTGGCCGAAATCTGGTCACACGAGATAGAGGGCGTTCATGAGTGAAGAAAAACACGATCAGCAAAGAAATTCGCGGCCCGATGCACCCCTGGGCAGCACCAGTACCTGCTTTGCCGCTGTGCCGCGCGGCGCAGAAGAGATTGCCGCGGCCGAACTCCAGGCCTTGGGGATCAGCGGGACGCAGGTCGGCCGGGGAGGGGTGGCGTTTGTCACTGACCGGGCCGGAATATATCGGGCCAATCTGTGGCTGCGGACCGCCAGTCGGGTACTGCTGCAGCTGGCGGTGTTCCCCTGTGCGACCCCGGCCGAGCTCTATGGCGGGGTCCATGCCATCGATTGGACGGAGCTGATTACGCCCGAGATGACCCTGGCGGTGGATTGCAGTCTGCGGGATTCAGCACTGACGCATTCGGGTTTCGTGGCCCTGAAAACCAAGGATGCGATAGTCGATCGCATCCGCGAGGCGTGCGGCAGCCGTCCGAATGTTGATACCGCCTCACCCGATGTCCGCATCAACGTCCATCTGCACAGGAATGTCTGCACCGTCAGCCTGGACAGCTCCGGGGATCCCCTGGACCGCCGCGGTTACCGCCTGGAGCACAACGAGGCGCCCCTGCGCGAAACACTGGCGGCCGCCGTGGTGGCCTTGACCGGTTGGGACGGCTCAATGCCTCTGGCCGACCCCATGTGCGGTTCAGGCACCATCCCGATCGAGGCCGCCCTGGTTGCCGGGCGGGTCGCACCGGGGCTGCAGCGTGCATTTGGCTTTCAACGCTGGCTGGATTTCGACGCCGAAATCTGGGAACGGCTACTCAAGGAGGCCGACAGCGGCATACGCAAACTTCCGGTCGGCCTGATCACCGGCTATGACCAGGACAGCCGGGCACTCAAACTGGCATCACGGAACGCCGCCAAGGCCGGATTCGAGGGGCAACTCCATTTCTTTCACGCTGCCTTGGATACGTTTCAGCCGGAGGGTGATACGGGTGTGGTGATCATCAACCCCCCCTACGGCAAGCGCCTGGGGGAAGAAGACGAGTTGAAGGAGCTCTACTGCCAGATCGGTGATATCATGAAAAAACGCTGCCGGGGATGGACCGGCTATGTGCTGACCGGCAACCTGGAATTGGCCAAGTATATCGGCCTCAAGGCGTCACGGCGCTTTGTGCTCTTCAACGGTGCTATCGAGTGCCGGTTATTGAAGTACGAGTTGTATTGAATGCCCGGCGACAGTCACTTCTTGACAAGCTTGTGACATAACAGACAGCGGTTTTTGGGCGGGTGATTGGGGGGGAATTTGATGCCGTTTTCATTGTGGCAGGTTTCGCAGCCTTTCTCGGCTTCCTTCTTGCTTCCGGTCTTGTCGAAGGTCTCGTAAAAGGGCTTATGGGCTTCATCCAGAGGTACTTTCTTGGTCTTTTCCTTGCCGGATATGCCGATGAAGATCGCCAGCACGAGCACGATCAATCCTATAAACAGCCAGTCACGTCTATCTATCTTCATGTCAGGTCACTTTCTTGTTGGTGCCGGTCGGTAAATACTCTTCTCCGCCAGGCTGATTATCTGCGATGCAAATTCGTTTATGCCTGTTTTTGTGTGGCCGGTCTAGGATTTTACCATCGAGAAGTAGATGATGACGCCACCAATGGCCACCCCGGCCCCGATAAAGGGAACGATCGAAGACAGGCTCAGTTCCTGACCGGGAGCAGGCATGGCGTAGCGCACGAAAATTATCATTGCGACCAGGAAAAACAGCGTCAGCAGCACCGGCATGGATCTTCTCAGAACTGCGTAAAACAGGACAGCGATGATGATGATGAGCATGGCCGGGTGGGTGAATATCTGGCTGACCGTCATCGTCTGCATGGTCGTCATCAGGTTGGATGTTTCAAACGGCCGCAGAACCTCGGTCGTCTTGTCGATAAGTTGCTGTTTTTCCATTCGTGGGCTCCCCGCTTGAATGATCGTCAAGCGAAGGAATGATAAAACATATCGCCGCTATCATCAAGATAAATGAAATGGCTGCAACGGCTACACCCCCTCCGGATAGTGAGCTAACTCAGAAAATCCATGACCTTATCCAGAAAACCCTTCTTCAGCGGGTGGATATCCTCACCGCTGATTCTGGCAAACTCCTCCAACAGCTCTTTCTGCTTTTTGTTGAGGTTGGAAGGCGTCTCGACCCGCACCACAACCATCTGGTCACCTCGTCCGTAGCCCTGCAGGGAAGGGATGCCCTTCCCCTTGAGGCGATAGACCTTTCCGGACTGGGTCCCTTCAGGGATCTTCATGGAGACCTTGCCGTCCAGGGTCGGCACATCCAGTTCGCAACCGAGCGCGGCCTGGATGAAGCTGATCGGGATCTCGCAAATCACGTTGGTGTCCTCGCGCTGGAAGAGGGGGTGTTCCCGGACGTTCATGGCGATATACAGATCGCCGCTCGGCCCGCCCTTGCCCTGGCCACCCTCGCCGGTCATCTTAAGGCGCGTCCCTGTTTCTACTCCGGCCGGCACCTTGACGGACAGGGTCTTGGTGTCCTTGACGCTTCCCTTGCCGCGACAATCGGGACAGGGGGTGTCAACAACCTTGCCTTCGCCGTTGCACTGGCCGCAGGTTTTGCTGACGCTGAAAAAGCCCTGCTGGAAGCGGACCTGGCCGGCTCCGCGACAGGTCGGACAGGTCTTTGGCGCGGTGCCCGGTTTCGCGCCGGAACCGCTGCAGGTAGCGCAACGCTTGGCATAGGGCACCTCGATCTTTTTCTCCACTCCGAAAGCGGCTTCCTCGAAGCTGAGCTCCATATTGTAGAGCAGGTCGTCGCCGCGTCTGCCCTGACTGCGGCCGCGTCCTCCGCCGAAGATATCGCCGAAGATGTCTCCGAAGATGTCGCCGAACGGGGTGCCGCCTCCGAAGCCTCCCGAGAAGCCGCCCGCGCCGGATACCCCGGCATGGCCGTACTGATCGTAGAGAGCCCGCTTCTGGGAGTCGGAGAGGACCTCATAGGCCTCGGTGGCCTCCTTGAACATCTCCTCGGAGGCCTTGTCTCCCTGGTTCTTGTCGGGGTGGTGCTGCACTGCCAGCTTGCGGAAGGCCTTCTTGATCTCGATCTCCGAGGCGTTGCGGTGCACGCCGAGCACCTCGTAATAATCGCGTTTTTCTCCGTTTGCCACAATGATGTCCCTCTTTTGTATAAATGCAGGTAGGGGCGACCGGCCGGTCGCCCCTACGAGGTTCGCTCTACATCGGCCGGGGCCGATTACTTCTTGTCGCTCTTGACTTCTTCAAAGTCGGCATCAACCACGTTGTCATCCTTGGGTTTCGCCGCCTCCGCCTGCTCTGCGCCGCCGGCCGCGCCGCCTTCACCGCCCTGTCCTTTGGCATACATGGCCTCGGCCAGTTTGTGGGCCGACTGGGCCAGTTCGTCGGTTGCCTTTTTGATGGCCTCGGCGTCTTCGCCTTCCATGAGTTTTTTCAGTTCTGCCAGCTTGTTTTCGATGGTGCCCTTTTCTACGGCATCGATCTTGTCGCCGAACTCCTTGAGCGACTTTTCGGTGCTGTAGACCATGCTGTCGGCATGGTTGCGGGCTTCAATCGCCTCGCGTTTCTTCTTGTCCTCATCGGCATGGGCCTCGGCGTCATGGACCATCTTGTCGATCTCTTCCTTGGACAGGCCGGACGATGCGGTGATGCTGATCGACTGCTCCTTGCCGGTGCCGAGATCCTTGGCGGAAACGTGCACGATGCCGTTGGCGTCGATGTCGAAGGTCACCTCGATCTGCGGAACGCCGCGCGGTGCGGCCGGGATGCCGGTCAGCTCGAAGTTGCCGAGGGTCTTGTTGTCGCGGGCCATTTCACGCTCACCCTGCAGGACGTGGATCGAAACCGCCGGCTGGTTGTCGGCTGCCGTGGAAAATGTCTGGCTCTTGCGGCAGGGTATGGTGGTGTTCTTCTCGATCAGCTTGGTCATGACGCTGCCCAGGGTCTCGATGCCCAGGGAGAGCGGGGTTACATCCAGCAGCAGGACGTCCTTGACGTCGCCTTTGAGGACGCCACCCTGGATGCCGGCGCCGATGGCAACCACCTCGTCCGGGTTGACCCCCTTATTGGGCACCTTGCCGAAGATCGCCTCGACCTTTTTCTGCACAGCCGGCATGCGGGTCATGCCGCCCACCAGGATGACCTCGTCGATCTCACTGGCAGACAACCCGGCGTCCTTGAGCGCGGTCCGGCAGGGACCTTCCAGCTTGCCCAACAGATCGGCACAGATCGACTCCAGTTTGGCACGGGAGAGCTTGAGGGTCAGATGCTTCGGACCGGATGCGTCGGCGGTGATGAAGGGCAGGTTGATGTCGGTCTCCACGGAGGTCGACAGCTCGCACTTGGCCTTCTCGGCAGCTTCCTTGAGGCGCTGCAGGGCCATCTTGTCGCCGCGCAGGTCGATGCCCTGGTCTTTTTTGAATTCGTCGGCGATCCAGTCGATCACCAGCTGGTCAAAGTCCTCG
>JAJYBH010000044.1:0-14867 GCA_021779135.1 Deltaproteobacteria bacterium | reverse complement strand
GTCCTCGCCGCCCAGGAAGGTATCACCGTTGGTGGACTTGACCTCGAAGACGCCGTCGCCCAGTTCCAGGATGGAGACATCGAAGGTGCCGCCGCCCAAGTCGAAGACGGCGATCTTCTCGTCCTTCTTTTTGTCGAGGCCGTAGGCCAGGGCCGCTGCCGTCGGCTCGTTGATGATGCGCAGGACGTTCAGGCCGGCGATCTTGCCGGCATCCTTGGTTGCCTGACGCTGGGAATCGTCGAAATAGGCCGGTACGGTGATGACCGCATCGGTAACGGAGGTCCCCAGGTAATCCTCGGCGGTCTTTTTCATCTTCTGCAGGACCATGGCCGATATTTCCGGTGGAGAATAACGCTTGCCGCGTACCTCGACCCAGGCATCGCCGTTGTCTGCCTTGACGATCTTGAAGGGGGAGATGGCAATGTCTTTCCTGACGGCATCTGTATCGAATTTGCGTCCGATCAGGCGTTTGATTGAATAGAGGGTGTTTTCCGGGTTGGTGACAGCCTGGCGCTTGGCCTGCTGTCCCACCAGACGTTCACCGCTGTCTGTAATGGCCACCATCGAAGGTGTCGTGCGGCTCCCCTCGGAGTTGGCGATAACGACCGGTTCACCACCCTCCATGATCGAGACGCAGGAGTTGGTTGTTCCCAGATCGATTCCGATTACTTTACTCATGATGTATTATCCTCCTTTTCAGTCCTTCTGTTGTGAAGGTATTCATTGATTCTGAAAAAAACAAGGTGTCGGAAAAATTATTTTGCCGGAGTGGATACCGTGACCATGGCCGGCCGCAGGAGGCGCTCCTTGAGCAGGTAGCCCTTCTGGTACTCTTCTACAACCGTATTGGGCGGATAGTCATCGCTCGGCACCTGGGCCATGGCCTGGTGAAAGGCGGAGTCGAACGGAGCGCCGACCGCCTCGATCGGGGTCACGCCGAATTTCTTGAGGGCCGCTACCAGCATGCCGTGGGTCATGCGGATCCCCTCGACCACGGCGGCCTGACCATCCTCGGTGGCATGCGCCAGGGCACGTTCCATATTGTCAACGACTGGCAGGATCTCTTCTATCAGGGACTTGGTGCCATAGTTAAGCAACTCCTCTTTTTCACGGCTGACCCGCTTGCGATAATTTTCCAGATCTGCCCGCTCTCTGAGAAAACGGTCCCAGTTGTCGCGGGCCTCCTTTTCCTTGGCGGCCAGTTGTTCCTCGATGGTCGGTTCGGCGACGGCATTATCAAGTGCCGGAGCGGTCTCTTCCGATGCCTCGCTTTCGACGGTTTCGATTTTTTCGGGGATATCGTTTTTCATGTGAATGGCTTCCTTTGCTGATGGTTATATCTCTGAGAGCAGCCGGCTTACCAGCCGGGAGGTGTAATCCACGATGGGGATGACACTGGAATATCCCATGCGGGTAGGACCGATTACCCCCAGAAGCCCTATGGTGTTATTGCTGGTGGTAAATCGCGATGTAATCAGGCTCATCCCGGCGGAGTGACTGACCGGCGTTTCCGAACCGATATAGATCTGGACACCGTCGGCGTTCATGCAGCGGCTCAGGAGATGGAGCATCCGGCCCTTCTGCTCGAAGGTCTGGAAGATTTCCTTCATGCGCGCAGCGTCGCTGAACTCGGGCTGATCAAGAATGCGGGCCTGTCCCTCCAGGAAGATCTCTTCTTCGCCGGTCGTCACGGCCTGTTCGCTAATCTGCAGTGCCCGCGACATCATGCGGTCAAAGCGCACCTTCTCGCTGTTCAGCTCCGCCAGGATACGATCACGGGCCTGGGAGATCGTCAAGCCTTGCATCAGATCGTTCAGGTAGTTACTCATGACCAGCAGCTCATGTTCCGGAATGTCATCACTGGTATCAACCAGACGGTTCTGGACGAGGCCGTTGGAGGAAACCAGAATTGCCAGTACCTTGCGCGTGCCGATGCGGATAAACTCTATCTGGCGGAAGATATCAGAGGTGAAACTGGGCGCCACGACGATCCCCATGTAGTTGGACAACGAGGAAAGGGCGCGGCCGGCTTCCTTGAGGATTCCGGGCAGTCCTGCCCCGGATTGACGGCAGCGCTGGATGAGCAGTCTCTTTTCCTCGCGGGTGATCTTGCGCAATCCGACCAGGGAATCGACATAGAATCGATAGGCCTTTTCCGTCGGCACCCGCCCGGCCGAGGTGTGCGGGGATGTCAGCAGTCCCATCTCTTCAAGATTGGCCATGACGTTTCTGACCGTGGCCGATGAAAAGGTCATGGCATGCCGACGGGCAACGGCACTGCTGCCGACCGGTTCAGCGGTGGCGATATAATCCTCTATGATGGCTTCGAGGATCTGCCTGCTGCGTGCTGAAAGTTCAACAACCATGGTATAAAACCTCAAAAAAATAGCACTCGCAGATGTAGAGTGCTAAATCTGCTTACAAGGTAATCAGCGCTCTGCTTTTTGTCAAGGACAATTCAGTATAATTTCTGTTGGCACCGGTCCGGAAAATGCCTGTCAAATGGCTTGCTTCCCTGAAAGAAAAAAGTATATAGTCGCAAATTGCATACAGCGCATCGATTCAGGTTGGTAAGGAGAATAAACTGTGTCCTGGCAGGCTGTTGGCATATTTGATTCCGGGGTAGGCGGGCTCACTGTCCTGCGCGAGATCGTCAGGGTCATTCCCCAGGAAGACACCATCTATTTTGGCGATACGGCCCGTGTCCCCTACGGCACCAAATCGCCCGAGACGGTTACCCGCTATGCCCATGAAATCACCTCGTTTCTGGTTCGCCGCGATATAAAGTTGCTGGTGGTGGCTTGCAATACCGCCTCGGCGGTGGCGCTCCCCAGTCTCAAGCGCAGTTTTCCGATTCCGGTGGTGGGAGTGATCGAGCCTGGCGCTCGGCGGGCGGTAGAGGTTTCCAAGAGCGGCCGCATCGGCGTCATTGGCACTGCCGGTACCATTCGCAGCAGCGCCTACACCCGCGCCATCAAACGGCTTAACCCGGAGGCCGAAGTGCTGACCAAGGCCTGTCCACTGTTTGTCCCGCTGGCCGAGGAAGGCTGGGTGGACAACCAGGTGGCGCGCCTCACGGCTGTTAATTACCTGCAGGAGCTCAAAGACGCAGGAGTTGACACGCTAGTCCTGGGATGCACCCATTATCCCCTGCTCAAACCGCTCATCGCCGAGATCATGGGTGCGGGTGTTGTTCTGGTGGACTCTGCCGCCGAAACCGCCCTGACCGTGGCCGGGATACTGGGCCAGAAGAATCTGTTGCGCCCCGTGGCGGAGATCGGCAATCAACACTATTATGTGAGTGATATTCCGGCCGGTTTCATTCGGGTGGGTAACCGCTTTCTGGGCGGGCGTCTGGGGGATGTCTACCAGGTGAATCTTGATGAAGACGGGGAGGGGAACTGAACCGATATGCCGCCGATCCGCCGCAGGAAGATAGGCATCAGCCTTTTGATACCATTTGCAATTGTTGCCCTGGTTTTTGGGACGCTGATCTGGAAGAAGATGCAGCGCAGCCACGAGCCGCATCCCGTACCTCAGGTCAACCAACCGGCCGCGACCCGCATGGGAGTGCTCTTTTTTGTGGCTGACGGGACCCGGCTGGCCCGCGAAGCCCGAGAGCTGCCTTTATGCGCGGATACTGAAACATGTGTCAAGGCCGTGCTCGATGAACTGTTCAATGGCCCGGTGGGACCGCTTGACGAGGCCCTTCCGGAAGGCGCCGCGCTGAACAGTGTCCGCCTGGAGGGGGATCTGGCGGTCGTTGATGTAAGCAAGGCGTTTGTAACCGACCTGCCGGTCGGCAGTTCGGCGGAGATGCTGGCGGTCTATTCAATCATTGATACGGTCTGCTTCAATTACCCGCAGATTGCAAAGGTCAGGATAACGGTTGAAGGCGCCGCGGCAAACCTCAACCACCTGGACCTGCGTGAGCCGCTGCCGCCTGACTACTCGCTGGAGCGGGGCGAGACATCTACAAATAATGCCGTGCCGGCGACACCACCTGCGCCGGCCGCAAAAAAAGGACACCCATGAAGCCATTTCTGGAGGCAATCCGCGAGCGGGTTCTGATACTTGACGGGGCCATGGGCACCATGCTGCAGGAGCGCGGCCTCAGACCCGGCCAGTCGCCCGAGGAGCTCAATCTGACCATGCCGGAGGTGGTGGCCTCGGTGCACCGCGAGTATATCGCCGCCGGCGCCGATATCATCATAACCAATACCTTTGGCGGCACCCGTTTCAAGCTGGCCCACTACGGTCTGGAAGGCCGTTTGGCAGAGATCAACGCCCGTGCCGTGGAGATCGCCCGCAGGGAGGCCGGGGACAGGGCCTATGTGGGGGCTTCCATCGGACCGACCGGACAGTTCGTCGAGCCCCTGGGAGAGGTGACCTTCGACGCCATGAAGGATGCCTTCCGCGAGCAGGCCCGGGCGCTGGTGGATGCGGGCGCGGACCTGATCAGCCTGGAAACCTTCCTGGATATCAAGGAATGCCGGGCGGCGCTGATCGGCATACGCGAGGTGTCCGCTACGGTGCCGGTCATCGCCATGCTGACCTTTGACGACAACGGCCGCTCGGTGCTGGGCACCTCGCCCGAAGCCGCCGCCATAACCCTGACCGCCGCCGGCGCCGATATCGTCGGTTCAAACTGCGGCCTGGGCATCGACGGCATCTACGACATACTGCGCGGCATGCGGTCGGTCACCGCTCTGCCGCTGATCTCCCAGGCCAACGCCGGACTGCCGCAGCTGATTGACGGGAAAACCATATTCCCCGGCACCCCGGAAGAGATGACCGCCTACCATGACCGCCTGGTTGCTCTTGGTGTCCGGGTGATCGGCGGCTGCTGCGGCACGACGCCGGCCCATATCCGCGCCATGAAGGAGGCACTGTCGGGGCACCAGACCGCCTGGCAGCCTCCGGTCGTGACGACCGGCGTAACCCGCCTCTCCAGCCGCGCCGGCTGGACCGCTGTCGGCGGCGGCAGCAAAACCGCCATCATCGGTGAACGTATCAATCCCACCGGGAAAAAACTCTATTCCCAGGAACTGCATGAAGGCAAGGTCGCCTATATCCGCCGGGAGGCCCTGGAGCAGGTACAGGCGGGCGCCACCTTGCTGGACATAAATGTTGGCGCTCCGGGAATTGATGAACCGGCGGCCATGGAGCGGGCGGTATTCTGTGTCAGCGCCGCGGCCGGCGTGCCGCTGGTCCTGGACTCGTCCAGTCCGGCTGCGCTGGAGCGTGGCCTGAAGGCAGCGGACGGCAAGGTGCTGATCAACTCCGTCTCCGGCGAGGCCAGGAGTCTGCGCCGGGTGCTGCCGCTGGCCAGGAAGTACGGCGCGGCCGTGATCGGACTGACGCTGGACAACAAGGGCATCCCCGACACCGCCGAAGGGCGCCTGGCCATTGCCCGCCGCATCCGCAACGCCGCCCGGCGTCAGGGCATCCCGGATGCCGACATCATCATCGATTGCCTGACCCTGACGGTCAGCGCCGAGCAGAAGCGGGCCGCGGAGACCCTGCGTACCATCCGGCTGGTCAAGGACAAACTGGGCCTGTCAACCGTCCTGGGGGTCAGCAATATCTCCTTCGGACTGCCGCAACGCCCCCTGATCTCGTCGGCCTTCTTTGCCATGGCCATGGCTGCCGGCCTGGACGCGGCCATCATCAATCCCAAGGACAAGGCCATGATGGATGCCTGGCGCTCTGCCATGGTGCTGCTCAACCGCGATCATCAGGCGTCAGCCTACATCGAGGCCTACCGTGGCGAATCTGCCGCCGGAACGCCCGCGGCCGTTGTAAGCGATGCGCCGCTCACCATCCGTGAACAACTGACCCGCGCGGTAATCAACGGCGAACGTGACGGCATCGTCGCCCTGGTGGAGGAGGCCTTCAGCCAGGGACTCACACCCATGCAGATAAGTAATGAAGGTTTCCTGCCAGGCCTGGAGGAGGTCGGGCGTCGTTTTGAGCGGAACATCTTCTTCCTGCCCCAGGTCATGCAGTCGGCCGACACCATGCAGACCGGTTTCGCCCGGCTGAAAGAGGAGATGAAGGGCCAGTCCTTCGAGAGTCTTGGCCGGATACTGATGGCCACTGTCGAGGGGGATATCCACGACATCGGCAAGAATATCGTCTGCACCCTGCTGGAGAACCATGGTTTCGAAGTCTTTGATATCGGCAAGAACGTTTCGGCGGCCACGATTATTGCCAAGGCAAAGGAGTATTCCGTTCATGCCGTCGGTCTGTCGGCCCTGATGACCACGACCATGTCGGAAATGGACAATGTCATCAAAAAACTTCGTGCCGCCGGGATCAAGACCTTTACCATGGTCGGCGGGGCGGTTGTTACCCAGGAATATGCCGACCGTATCGGCGCCGACCTGTATGCCCGGGATGCCATGGAGGCGGTGGCCAGAATAAAACAGATCCTGTCAGTGGCAGACTGACCCGCTTTCCAGTCCCACTTAATACGTTGTAATTATTCAGACCTATGTGCTAGATTTCAAAATATCGTCATTTCGCGTACAGGTGTCGTCCAATGGTAGTCGGTTTCAATCACAACGTTGTCTACAAGGGAGAAGTCTTCCACGTACAGACCGAGGATAGCGGAATCAAGAATCCGCATATCATTACGCTGCTGTATCGCGGAGGCGTAATCCTGTGCTCCAAGAAGACCAGCTATGCCGACATCCTCATGATGGAAAACCTCGAGTCGGTGGTGGAAGAGCTGATGAAGGCCCAGCACAAGGAACTGCTGCGGCGGCTTAAATCGGGAGAGTTTGATGAACGCGCCTTCTCGATCGAGGCCCCGCTGCTGGAAAACTATGAGATACCCTCGCTTGAACCGGAGGCAGAGACAACCCGGAAGCCCGTGGCACTACCCGGTCGAAGCGCCGATATCTTCTCTCCCCCCGCTGCCCGGAAAGAAACCGCCAAATCCGATCTTTCGCTCCTGTTTGAGCTGCCCGGCCAAAATACTGCATCTGCCGCCCATTCAGCAACGCAACCAGCCGAAAAGCCCGTTAAGGACGCTGTGAGTCTTGACGAGGCCATTCTCAACTTCTTCGGCGCCAATGATAAATAGAATCCGCCTGGTTGACTGGATAGGTCGGTTAGCGCCCAACGCACCAAACGACACGAATTCCCTTTTCCCGATGTCCGTGCTAATCGCCATCTTCAATAAACCGGGGATCTGACGAATATGTTCAAGAGTCTGACAACCCGCGTCATCGTAACCACCATCACCCTGCTGGCCAGCGGCATATTCATGTTTGCGACCTTCAATGTTCGCCATCAGCAGTCGCAACTGATCGATACCGCCCGCGAAAGCGCCGAACTGCTCCTGCACACCGTCGAGAGCAGCATCTACAACACCATGCATCTTGGCAATGTCCAGGATGTCGGCACCATCCTGTCGATGGTCGGACAGCACAACCAGTTGGTTGGCGTGCGCATCTTTCATCCGCACGGCATCATCTTGCGCTCCTCCAACGCATCCGAGGTCGGCAGGACCGTCAATGCGAATGATTACAGCCTCTACCAGAATCCAAGAAATTACGGGATATTTGATCTGCCGCCCCATGGCGAGGTGCTCTCCATGGTCAAGCCGATCTATAACGATCAGGCCTGTCATATCTGCCATGGCAGCAAAACCAGGGTGATCGGCGTCCTCAATATAGATTATTCGCTTAGACGCACCAAGGCGCAGATGCTGGAGGCCTCGCATATCTTTATCGCCTCATCCATTGCGATTACCGCTTTTCTGGCCATAACCATCCTGTTCATCCTGCATAACTTCGTCAAGAAGCCTCTGGACAGGATTATGGCAAATATGGCGCGTGTGGAAAACGGGGAGACGAATGTTCACATAGATTATCACGGCAAAGATGAAATCGGCCGCTTGATCGACAGTTTCAACTCGATGGTGGAGCGGCTCGATGTAGCCAAAACCGAACTTGAACAGCTCCATCTCCAGCAGCTCGAACGGGCCGACCGGCTGGCCTCCATTGGTGAGATGGCCGCCGGCATCGCCCATGAGATCAAAAACCCGTTGGCCGGTATTTCGGCAGCGCTCACGATTATCAAGGACGACATTTCAACCGATGATCCCCGCAGCATGATTCTCGGAGAGGTTCTCCAGCAGGTGCAGCGACTGGACAAAACGGTTAACGACCTGCTCTTCTTCGGTAAACCGTCACTGCCCGAGCTTGCCTGCATAGACATCAATTACATCCTTGAATCCACCTGCAAGTTTGCCTCTCAGCACCGGAGTGTCGCCAATATAGACAAACACATTAATCTGGCGCCCGGTCTGCCCACGGTCTATGCCGACGGCAAACAGATGCAGCAGGTGTTTCTCAATCTCTTTCTGAACGCCTTTCAGGCCATGTCGGCCGGCGGAACGCTCACCATCACCAGCGGCAGGGTCTTTCGCCAGGACCGTGAATATGTCACCATCGATGTGGCTGATACCGGTCCCGGCATACCGCCACAGATACTTGAAAAGATCTTCACCCCGTTCTTCACCACCAAAGCCCAGGGAACCGGCCTGGGCCTGCCAATCTGCAGCAAGCTGGTACATCTGCACAACGGCGATATCCGTGTCACCAGTGATGATCGCAACGGAACCGTATTCACCATAGAGCTTCCGGCTTGTACCACACACGAAATTGACGCCTTAAGGAGAGACGATGAAACTCAACAAGATACTGGTTGTTGATGACGAACATCTGATTCGCTGGTCGCTGGAGCAGAATCTGAAAAAACAGGGATATGACGTCATTATGGCGGGCACCGGTGAGGATGCCCTGCAGATGGCTCGTGAGCAACAGCCCGACCTGGTGCTTCTGGATATACAGCTTCCCGGCATCAGCGGCATCGAGGTACTTGAAAAACTCAAGGACTTTGATGAAGAGATCGTCGTGATCATGCTGACGGCCCATGGCGGCCTCGAAACCGCTGTCAATGCCATGCGACTCGGTGCCTATGACTACGTCAGCAAACCGTTCAACCTGGATGAACTCAGCATCATTATCAGGAAGGCGTTGGAGAACTCCGACCTGAAGCAGGAAGTTGTCAGGCTCCGAACGGAAACAAAAAGATCGGCGCCCGACATCATCGGTGGAAGTCAACAGACGAAATACCTGATGGAGGTTCTGGAAAAGGTCGCCAAGAGTGAGGCATCCACCGTGCTGGTGCAGGGTGAATCGGGTACAGGCAAGGAGCTTGTGGCCAAATGGATTCACTATAGCTCAAGCCGCGCCGAAAAGCCTTTCATTGCCATCAACTGCGCCGCAGTGCCGGCCACACTTCTGGAAAGTGAACTTTTCGGACATGAAAAAGGGGCCTTCACCGATGCCAAGTCCACCAAGAAGGGTCTCTTCGAGTTGGCCGACGGAGGGACGGTTTTTCTGGATGAGATCGGTGACATGGAGATGGGGATGCAGGCCAAGCTGCTCCGTTTTCTGGAGGATCGTTCGTTCCGTCGCATCGGCGGCGCCCGCGTCTACACAGTCGACGTGCGGATCATATCGGCAACCAACAAGGATTTACAGAAGTCCATCGAAGAGAAGATATTCCGCAACGACCTCTATTACCGGCTGCAGGTCATCCCGATCTTCCTGACCCCGCTGAGGGAACGCAAGGAGGATGTAATCGTACTGGCCAAGCATTTCGTGGAAATGTACAACAGGGATTTCAATAAGAAAGTCCAGGGGATTGCCGGAATGGCCGAGCGTATGATGCTCGATTACAATTGGCCCGGCAATGTGCGCGAGCTGAAAAATGTCATTGAACGTGCCATCATCCTGGGTAATGACGAATCACTCCTGATGGAACACCTCCCCCTGGAAATCGTGGCCAAGGCATCCGCCCAGGGAGGGGCGCCCATGGCCGCTTTCCGGCTCCCGCCCGAAGGGATAGACATTGAAGAGGTGGAGAAGGAGCTGATCCGCCAGGCACTGGATATTACGGAGTGGAACCAGTCTAAAGCCGCCAAAAAGCTTAATCTGGGTATCGATGCCTTCCGCTATCGCATGAAAAAATTCGGCTACCTGAAATAACCGGCTGGCCATGGATGGTGGACCCTCCATTTAGACCAAACGAATTCCAGCGGTTATAAGGCCCTCAGTTTTTTTGCAACGCATCACATGCAGCGGGAAAAGTGCTGGGCATGGATGTTGCAAAATAGCTATGCAACTACACACCCGGGCTTCGATGTAAATCTAGTTGCAAGGTTAGAATATATAATAATTTAAGCTAGATATGATGCTGTTTATATGTCTTTTGAAGTAGAGTAGGGTTCTTTATAGCGGGAATTGTATCGCTATTTCACAGGCCGGCCCTGTGAGGTGAATAACTGACTCGCCATTGAATTTAATGATATCGGGTGGTTATGTGTTTAATGCGAGCCTGTGGATTGTCCGTTATCTGTCTGGTTATATGACGAGGTCTGATTGATTGAAACAAAGTAAGTCCTAATAAGTAGGTTCAGTTTGAGAGGAGAAGCTTGGTTATGAGGAAATCAATCGAAGAAAAGGAGAGAAGTATGAAGAAGCGGATCAGCAGCAAGCTTCAGCATGTCATGCTGTCGCTCGCATCGCTTGTCATGGTGCTGGCAATGGCAAATGTCTCGCATGCAGCGTTGCAGTGTTACAATTGCCACGGCAACAACACCAACGACATGCGTCCCATCGACACCCCGGCAGGTTCCCCGAGTTCCTTCAGGAACGTGTCAACCGGCGCGTTGAAGGGTAACCACATGACCCACGTGGCTGCAACACCGGCAGCGGCAGCTTGTACAAAGTGCCACAACAACTCCGGCTACATCAGCAGTCACCGCAATGGCGGCATCGACATGGCCGCCAACATCAATACGTCGCCTGCAACCGGCGTCTACGGGTCAAAAGGCGTCTTCTTCAACCAGACTTCGGTGCCCACACTGCAGACCTGTTCAAACGTCAACTGCCACTTTGAGGCCGTGACGCCGACATGGGGCTCCAATCCGGCAGCAACAAACTGCGACTCCTGCCACTCTTCAGTCCCGACAACGCTCAGCCACTCTGCGCATACTGCCCAGTACGGCGGCACAGCGTCCTGTGTCAAATGTCACGCGGATCATACCGCATCCTTCCAGCATGCTACCAGTGCCGGCCGTCCAATCAACCTTTCACAGACTGGCGGCAGCTATAACGGCTCCAATAACAAGTATCTCCCCAGCCAGACAGGCCGTCTCGTTGGCCAATGTTCAACCACCTACTGTCACAGTTCGGGCCAGTCCTTTAATGGTACAAGCGCAACCCCCTATACCTATGCGACTCCGGTATGGGGCAACTCTGGGGACGGCACCTGCGGTACCTGCCATGTAACCAACCTTTTAAATACCGGTACTCACGCTAACCATCTCGCCAAAGACCAAAACTGCGGAAGCTGCCATAACGGCGCCACCGTAGCCACGATGACCGCGACTACGCACGTTGACGGCTTCATCAACGTTTCCGGCAGTCTTAACGTAAAATACAGCCAGGGCCGGTCCAGCATCCGTGGTAATGGCTACGGCACCTGTAACAACGCCTCCTGTCATGCACCTTTCACGAATGCCACCCCCCTTACAACACCGACATGGGGTGTGACCAGTGCGAGCTGTTCTTACTGTCACCAAGGTTCACCAAGCACCGGTGCGCACACGAAACACCTTGCGATACCGGCGGTAGCTGGGCTGCCTCAGAGCTGCGATTACTGCCATACTGCAGTGACCTCATTGTCGGCCGCCACACATGTAAATGGTTCTATCAATTTTGTTCCCGGCCTGATGCCGGCCGCACCGCTAGCCAAGCACGACGCCGGCGATGCCAACTACACAGCTACCTGTACGGCGAGCTGCCACACGCCGTTCACCGGAACCGGTACCACCCCGAACTGGGGACAGGTTACCGCCCCCACAAATCATAGCTGCAATGTCTGTCACGAAGTACGGCCGACCACCGGCGTTCACACCAGGCACCTCAATGCAACCGCCGTTGTATCAGGTTGTGCTACCTGTCATGCGGGTACTGTTGAAAACAGCAATAACGGTGGCGCTACCCACAGTAACAATGTCATTGATGTTATCCAGATGTCGGGTGGTCAAACAGCCAAGCACGCAGCTGGTAACGCCAATTATAGCGCCACATGTACCACTTCCTGCCACAACCCCTACAGCACTTCTGCAGGTGTCACGACGCCTAACTGGGGTGTTACGGCATCCGCCTGCTCCAGCTGCCATAACAGCAGCACTGCGGCATTTGATGGTACCGGCAACGGTCCGCAGACCGGCAGCCACAATAACCACATGACGCACACCACTGTGTCTTGTTCAAATTGCCACGTTGGCGTAGTAGCCAACACCAATGGCGGGACAAATCACCTCAGCGGTTATGTCAACGTCAGTTCCTCCGGCACAGGCAAGGCACAAATCACCAAGCATGCCAGCGGCAGCGGCTACATGTCCTGTACCGCCACCTGCCACAATGGTTCTGAATTTACAGCCCCTGCAGTGACATGGGGTGCAAGTCTCACCTGCGCCAGTTGCCACGCGTATCCTCCTGCAACAGCAGGCCACGCCGCTGTCAACCCGGCCACTCCGGGTGCCTGTAGCAGCTGCCACAGCGAGGTATCCACAAATACCATCGTAACCACACCAGTGGCCTCTGCTTTTGTTGATCGTCAGCTGCATATGAACGGTAAGCTTGACGGTGGCAGCTGCGACGCCTGTCACGGCTACCCGCCTGTCCAGTCCATGGCCGGAGTCGGTGTCAATGGATCTTATTCTTCCGCAAAACTTGAGAACTACTCCGGCGGCGGTGGTGTCCATAATGTTGCCGGTCACCTGCTGGCTTCTCTCAAGTCCAGTCAGGGCAGCACGTTTACACCCTGCTTGACCTGTCACCCGTCAAGCCTGCACAACCAGGGCTTCGGTCAGTTCTCGACACACAACGTTCAGGTTGTTGTTGATCCGAAGTTCAAGTTTGATAAGAATCACCAGATTGTCTACAGTGGCAAACAGACTGGAACCAAGACTACTGGTACATGTACGAACGTGTCATGTCACTTCCAGCCGACACCGCCTTGGAGTAATGAGGCATACACTCAGAGGCACTAATCTTGTTGACAATAGTAATGAGCTAATTTATTCATTAATGCAGGGGACGGGCAACCGTCCCCTGCATGAGTAATTGTTTGTATGTTTCACACCAGTCTTTCGCAATATTGAGGAGTTAGATATGAAGACATGTCAGAGCACAGGATATCTTCTACAGGCGATCAGGAAATTGCTGCTGGGTGCAGTCACTGCAGTGGTGGTATCCTCTCCGGTTTACGCGCTTACTCCGCCAAACGACATAAACGCGTGCTTTGACTGTCATGGCAGCACTAACGATATACGGCCGCTCGATTCCGGTTTCAGGAATGTTTCAACCGGCGCTTTTTCAGGCAACCACCGGACACACATAAGCACGGCTACAACAGTGTCAAATGTCTGTGCTGTCTGTCACGGTACCGCGCCTGTTGCCATGAACCATAGAGATGGCAAGATATACCTGAATAACGGTAGTATCAAAAACGGGACTTACTCAAAGGGTCCTTTCTTCAATCAGACATCAGTGCCAACATCAGGTAGCTGCTCCAGCGTTAACTGCCATTTTAACACCGTAACCCCGAATTGGGGAACCAGTCCTACCTGGTCTGGTACCAAAACCGCTAATGATCAAAATATCAACTGTGCCGGTTGCCACTCTGCCACCACGCTTGCCTCCGGAACACACGCCAAGCATATAACCGCTGGTGGCGCTTCTCAGGCAGCATGCAAATCCTGTCATCCCGACTATAACGCGCTCGCCGGAACAGATGCCTTTCAGCATGCAACCAGCGCCGCTCGCCCGATAAATGTCAACTTCTCAGCAGCACCGAACCTCGGCGGAGCATATGCCGGCGGCAGAACCGCTACACAGTTTCTGCCACCTGGAGCCATAGCTGCAACCGGATCCTGTTCCGCGCTCTACTGCCACAGTCCCGGCACGAAGTCCAGCGCCTACAAGAGCCCGGCTACCGCCCCTGTCTGGGGTGGAAGCATGGGCTGTACAGGCTGCCATGGTGCCCAGATCGCCTCATTCAAGGTCATTACCTCCGGCAGCCATGCAGCTCATGTCATGGGTAGTGGCGGCAGTTCCTACTCCCAGATTAAATGCGTTACCTGTCATGCCGCTACTGCCACCGCCGGGATGACCATCGGCGATGTCTCAAAACACGTCAACAAATCCGTCGATGTGGCCTTCGTCAACAGTTCCAGTGCCGCAAACGGCAGCTACAACGGCTCCCTTGCCAAACCCGCCTCACCTTCTTCCAAGGCACCCGGCACAGCCGCCGGCAGCTGTCAGAATGTGTACTGCCATTCCTCCGCTCAGCACAGTGACGGTACCGCCCTCCAGGCGGCCGACTTCCAAACGCCGACCTGGGGCAATGCCGCTTCCGGCCAGTGCGGTACCTGCCACGCCCTTACCGGCTCAACTGATCACGGCAGCTTCCCGGGCTATGTGAAAGCCGGCCCTGCTATCGCGTCCGGCAAACATACCAAGCATCTGTCGTATACCTATGGATTGACTGATAACTCATCCAACGATTACCGCTGCGCGCTCTGCCACGCAAATGACAAAACGGCATTCACAACATCAAATCCCACCTCCGGCTGTACCACCATCTGCCACAACGGCACCACTGCTACCATGCATGCCAATAATAAGGTTGACGTCAACATAGCCAATTATGCCGGTGCTTCTGCAGCGTACTCCGGGACACCCAAACCGGGTGATGGTTATGGTTCCTGTACC
>JAJYBH010000155.1 GCA_021779135.1 Deltaproteobacteria bacterium | reverse complement strand
CAATCTTTCCTGCCATGCCTATTCGTTCCCGTTGAGAAACTCGGCTGCCTTGGCCACATCTTCCCGGCATCCGATATAGACCGGCGCGCGCTGGTCAAGCCCCTCCGGCCCGATATCCAGGATGGGGATTTCTCCGTTGGTTGCCGCCCCGCCGGCCTGTTCCAGCAGAAACGCCATCGGATTGAGCTCGAACAGCAGGCGCAGCTTGCCATTGGGGGCATCACTCAGGGCCGGATACATGAAGACCCCTTTGCCCTTCATCAGTATCTGGTTGATGTCCGGGACGAACCCGCCAGAATAACGCAGCTTGGAGCCCTTGTCCTCCAGATAGCGGATAAAGCGCTCATTACCCTCGCTGTATTTTTTGCGCAGGCCGCCGGGAGAATAGATATTGCCGGACGGTTGCATGCGGATGTTCTCGCGGGTCAGCGTGTATTCCATCAACTGGTTCATGGTGAACTCATAGACCCCTTTGCCGACCGAATAGACCAGGGATACCCGCGGTCCGTACAGGATATACAGGGCGCCGACCATCTTGCGGCCTGGCTGGAGCAGATCCTGTCCCTGATAGATGCCGACTATGGTCCCCACCGCGAGATTTACATCCACCAGGGAAGAGCCGTCCAGAGGGTCATAGGCGACCGAGAACATCCCCTGTGGATTGCTGGTGACCTGGAAGATCTCTTCCATCTCCTCGGAGGCGATGTTGCAGACCACGCCCGAGTGTTGCAGCCGTTTGCGCATGATGCGGTCGGAGAGCACGTCCAGAGCAAGTTGTTCCTCGCCATACAGATTGGAGGTACCCGCCACGCCCAGGTCACCGGTGCGGATCGCGTTGATTACATATTTGCTGGCTTCGGCGATCTCGCAGATCAGGTGCACCATATTTCCGCTGATATTCTGGTCACGCAGGTGCTGACGCAGATCCACCTGAAATTTGGTCTTGCCCGGTTGGCTGTACATGCAATCCTCCACATTGGGTATATTTATTTGAAACTTGGCCAGAAACAATACTGCAAAGCGCCTGTTTTAGCAACACTAAAGACACTTGACATCACTGCCGGCAATGGTTTGAATGATGCTGAGCAGTCCAGTTGACTGATGAGCAGGTAATTGACGTATCATTTGTTTATGCTTCCATGTTTCCGGGCAGCTGACAGTGTGGGCAGAAATGGGTACCGCGCTGCCCGACCCTGATCTTGCTGATGGGCGTCCCACACACCCGGCAGGGAGCGCCCGCGCGACCGTAGACATTGACGATAAAGCTGCCGGCCTTGAAGACGCCATCGATATTGGCTCCCCCGGCGGCAACCGCTTCTTCAAGAACCGAACGGATAGCGGTATGCAAGCGAAGCGCCTCGTCCGGCTTGAGGCCAGCAGAGTTCGTGAGTGGATGCAGACCGGCGCGAAAGAGACTCTCATCGGCGTAGATGTTTCCGATGCCGGCGACAAAATATTGATCCAGCAGCAGCGGCTTGAGATGGCGGCGATGTCCAGCCAGACGCGCCGCAAACTCTTCGAGACTGACAGTCAGTGAATCGGGTCCCATCCCGCCGGTAACCGTTTCAGGGTCATCGGCCAGCCAGACCCGGCCGAACTTGCGCGGGTCGTCAAAGCGCAGTGCCAGGCCATGATCCAACATCAGCGCCAGACGCGTGTGCCGTTCAATCGCAGCGCTTTCCGGCACCAGGAACAGGCGACCGGTCATGCGCAGATGGACGATCAGGAAAAGCGACCCTCGTCCCGGGCAGTCCAGGGCAAAGACAAGATACTTGCCCAGCCTCGCGATGGCGGCGAAGCGGCAACCTTCCAGGTGTGACGGGACCAGGTCAGGCAACAGCGGCGAAAAGACACCCGGCCAGACCATATCCACAGAACGGACCCGTAATCCGACCAGCGAGGGGGAACCGTCGCGCAGAGAGCGGACAACACTTTCTACCTCAGGCAATTCAGGCATTAGGTTGTACCCGGGTGTTTCAAGGGTTGAATAACGGCCAGGAAGCGGGTAAGGTTTGTATCAGTCAGCTCATGCTCCATCGTAGTATGCTGAAGGTCAGGCGGGAGGCTGGTGCTTGCCCAGCGGCTTGTAATGCATCTTGAGCACCACCAGGAAAAAAGGGATTATGGAGCACAGAAATCCCCACAGGTAAGGGTTCTTTCCCCGCTTGCGGGCCATGATGAACCCGAAGATGCCGGGGATGCCGAAAAAAAGAAGGATGAATATCAGTTCGCTCATGGGGTGCAATCCTAGTGTGGCGATGGTATCAACTGTACCGAATGTAGCATTTGTCTCAACGAGATGCAATTAACCCGACAGACAAGGAGGTGACAATCCATGGCAACCTGGAAATGCTCTTGCGGATTTTGCAAGGAAGGTCGCTGCAAGCCGCAGAAATGCGAGAAATGCGGAGAAAAAGGGCAGTTCGTAAAAGCGGACTAAGTACGGAAAGCGGCCAAACGCCCCTGCTATAAACTGGATACGCCACGCGTTAACCCTATACCGGGTTAGCCAGCATCAGTGACAGGAACGCCGTCGCTGCGGGTGACAGTTCACGTCCGGACCGATGAGCGGCATAGAATTTACGCCGTATGTTGAGGCCGGGGATCCTGACGGTTGTCAAACTGCCGCTGGAAAGCTCCTCATCAATCGACATGCTGGAGACAAAGGCAAAACCGGCACCCTCCAGCAGGGCGCGTTTGACCGCTTCACTGCTTCCCAGCACCGCGATAATCCGCAGCGATTCCCTGCTGATCCAGGTTTTTGCCAGGGCTTCATACACGGCCTGCTGTGTACCCGACCCCTGTTCCCGGACTATCAGCGGCGCCTTGCACAGCTCGGCCTGGCTGAGGCTTTTCTTGGCGGCATCAACCCTGTCGCGTGAAACGGCGCAGACAATTGTGTCCTCACCCATCACGTCAAATTGAACGCTCTCATCTTCGTAGTGCCCGCCGATAAAACCCAGTTCAACATCTTCCGACACCAATTGCTGCACGACCGACCGGGAGTCACCCTGGGACA
Organism: Deltaproteobacteria bacterium; assembly: GCA_021779135.1. GTDB lineage: Bacteria > Desulfobacterota > Desulfuromonadia > Geobacterales > Pseudopelobacteraceae > CAIPTY01. The sequence goes on along the minus strand of JAJYBH010000155.1, from coordinate 3,042 downwards.
CCTCGATGCGAACACGGGGACATTCGGCCTGAAACCTTCCGAGAGCGGCAGGAATCAGACAGGTGCCAGGGATATTGCTGGCCCCGACCTTGAGGACCACATCTTCCATCCCCAAAAAACGCCGCACAGCCGAACGCGACTCGTCACATTCGGACAGGATCTTGCGGGCGCGCGCAAAAAACAGCTTGCCGGCTTCAGTAAGCAATGCCCCGCCCCTGCCGCGGTCGAAGAGACGTATGCCCAGCTCCCCTTCAAGTCCCTGGATGTGCTGACTGGCGGTTGACTGCGTGATGCAGGTCTTTTCGGCTCCTTTGGAAAAACTGCTGGTTTCGGCAACAGCCACAAACACTTCCAGTTGCTTTAACGTCATAACAAACCGTCCCTATTTACCAAAGCGATACCTGCGATCGGTAATTTACGAAATTTGTGCTATTGTTTCAAGATAATAATACCACTGATATCCGGTTCGAGAGGTATCATGAAACTGGCTGTTTTACTTATTGTAGTCAATATAACCATGTGTTCCATCGCCTGTGCCAATACTATAGAAGTCAGCCGTTTTGCAAGCGAGGGACTTTCCGGCTGGGATAAGAAGATCTTCAAGGGAGAGACTGAGTATAGTCTTGTACGCGAGGGAGAGAGGACGCTACTCAAGGCCCGCAGCAGGGCCGCGGCCTCCGGATTGGTGAAGAAGGTGCTGCTCGATCCCTTGCAGTTCCGCTACCTAAGCTGGAAATGGAAGGTTACCGCGCCGCTGACAAACAGTGCAGAAAAGACCAAGGCGGGTGATGACTACAGCGCCAGGGTCTATGTCATCTTTCCGGGGCTGTTTTTCTGGCAGACGAAAGCCATCAACTATGTCTGGGCCAGCCGCCTGCCTCAAGGAGCATCCTTCCCGAACCCATACACCGGCAATGCAATGATGGTGGTGGTGGAGTCTGGTCCGGAAAAAGCCGGGGCCTGGGTCACCGAACAGCGCGATATTCTGGCCGATTACCGGCGCCTGTTCGGTGGTGAGCCCCGTCAAGTGGCCGCCATAGCCGTCATGACCGATACCGACAACACAGGCGGCGAGGCGCTGGCCTGGTATGGAGACATCCGCATCTCCAGCTCGCCTAACGCGATTAGATAATTCGCACAACCTGAGATCCTGCCGGACTCGGCCCTCACCAGAACGTCAGCGGCGCTACCACCCCTAGCGTGACCAGCGCCTTAAAAAACCCCAGCAACCCGAGCAGGGCAACCGCCACCCCCATCACCCTCAGAAAGAGTGTCGTGGCGCTTGCGCCAAGAGCCGTTGCTGCCTGGCCAAAGGACAACAGGGCCGGGAGAGTGCCCAGACCAAAGGCCAGCATCATCCCCCCGCCACGCAGCAGAGAACCGGCCGTGGCTGCAGCAATCAACACTCCATAAACCAGTCCGCAGGGCAGCAGTCCCATTACCAGGCCGGTCACCAGAAAAGCCGGCGGCGTTGCCCGGCAAGAGGCTCTGTCAAGGGCCCGATACAAGAATCCCCATCCCGTGCCATCCAGGGCAGCCAGACTCAGGCGGCGCAGCCCAAGCGCCGTGGCCACGCCGATCGCTATGACCATCAGGTTGGCTGCGGCAAACAGCCAGAAGAGATGCGGTTTGAGAGCGGTGAAGAGAGCCACCTGTGCAACAGCCCCGGCCAGCAGGCCGAGCAGTGTGTAGGTAATGATGCGACCAATATGGTAGGAAAGATTCAGGCGGAAGCGCTGACCGGTAGAGACCTCCGGGTTGGCCACGGCCAGGGCGGCCAGAATGCCACCACACATCCCCAGGCAATGGCCGCTGCCGGCCAAACCGGCCAGGAATGCCAGGCCGAACTCCGTCACCGGTTCACGTCTCCAGTGCGCCGATCAGGCTCTTGATGTCCGCAACCCCGTTAGCGGCCAGCCAGGACTCCATACCCTCGGCGATCTGCTGGGCGGCACCGGGGTTGATAAAGCTGGCGGTTCCGACCTGTATCGCCGTGGCGCCGGCCAGGATGAATTCCAGGGCATCGGTGGCGTTCATGATCCCGCCAATGCCGATAATCGGCACCTTGACGGCCCTGGCTACCTGCCAGACCATGCGCAGGGCAACCGGCTTGATGGCCGGACCGGAGAAGCCTCCGGTTATATTGGCCAGCACCGGACGGCGCCGGTTCAGGTCAATTGCCATGCCGGTCAGGGTGTTGATCAGCGACAGGCAGTCGGCCCCGGCATCCTCGCAGGCACGGGCCATGGACACCACATCGGTCACATTGGGAGAAAGCTTGACGATCAGCGGTTTGATTGTAGCCCGGCGGCAGGCTGCGACAACGCTCGCCGCGCAGTCCGGATCGGTGCCGAAGACAATGCCCCCCTGCTTGACATTGGGGCAGGAGATATTCACCTCCAGCCCGGCCACTTCCGGGATCCCGTCCAGACGACGGGCCATTTCGGCGTATTCATCGACGGTGTTCCCGAAGAAATTGGCGATGGCAGGAGTATTTACCGTCCGCAGGAAGGGAACTTTTTTGGCGATAAAGGCATCGATCCCCACGTTCTGCAGGCCGATGGCATTCAGCATACCGCCCGGGGTTTCGACAATACGCGGGGTCGGGTTGCCGGCCCGCGGCTTGAGCGAGAGCCCCTTGGTGACAAAGGCGCCGATTCGTTCCAGATTCACATAATCGGCAAACTCCGCGCCGTAGCCGAAGGTGCCCGAAGCGGTCATGACCGGATTGCGCAGTTCGATGCCGGCCAGGTTGACGGTCATATCAGGTTTCATGTTCAATCCCTCCACTTCAGTTCGCCTGATTCAAAGACCGGCCCTTCGGTGCAGACACAGCGGAAATCAGGGGTTTCGGCTGAATGTCCGTGCCCCGGCGCCACGCATCCCAGACAGGCCCCCACCCCGCAGGCCATGTACCCTTCCAGCGAAACCTGGCAGGGGATGTTCCGCTGTGCAGCGATCGTAGCCACGGCATTCAGCATGCCGTGCGGCCCGCAGGCGTAGATGGTCGCCCTGCCCTGCAGCGCATCCAGTCGGCGTACC
>JAJYBH010000154.1 GCA_021779135.1 Deltaproteobacteria bacterium | reverse complement strand
CGCCCCGCGCGGGTCGAAGATGGGCGTCGCGGAACAGCTGAGAAAACGGTTCCTGTCGATGAAATGCTCGCTGCTGTGAACGTGGACCGCTGTCTGCTCTTCCAGCGCGGTGCCGATGGCATTGGTGCCGTTGACCGCTTCCGACCAGATGCCCCCTGGCTTCAGGTAGACTTTCTGGGCCTGATCGACAAAATCCGGGTCGCCGATGGAATGCAGCACAACCCCCTGGCTGTCTGCCAGCAGCACCATGCTGGATGTCCCGCAGATCTCATGGTACAGGTTTTCCATAACCGGCTGTGAGCGTAGCAGCAATGTATTGTTAACATCCCGGCGGCGCATCAGGTCATGGCGGGGCGTGCAACGGGTTTCGCCCCGCTCCATGCCGATCCCCCGCTCCGCCGATCTCCGCCAGGATCGGATGATGGTTTCGTTAACGACCCCCACGGGGATTATGCCGTTGGACAGGAAATCCTCGCGAGCCTTACGGATACAATTGAGCTTATCTAGTGCCAGACTTCCCATGCCTTCCACCTCACCAAACCGGCCTGCTTCCACCGATTTTCATTGCATCGATTTACCTCGCACGAACATGCCATTTTTGTGCCACAAAACAGTGTTAGATGTACCGTTGTTGAGCATGTCAAGGGCTGTATGTCACGTTTTGGTACATATTGATGCACAACGAAGCGCGTCATAACGCTTACGACAACCCTGCAAAGTATTTTCGCGAGATCCAGCAACCAGCCGGAATCCCGATAAAAATACAATCATCCACGACAGAATCATCGTAATTCATAAAATTGTTTTATTTATTGGCACACGGACTGCTCTTTCTCCGAACATAAATTCGGATTCAAAACTCAGATGATGAGAAATCACCCCATCACACAAAAAGGAGCAGTGACATGACAACAGCAGCGCAGGCAATCGATCGGATGGCAGCAAAGGCACTCAGGGCTTTGGAGGAATTCAGGGGCTTCACCCAGGAGCAGGTTGACAGGATCAGCGAAGCCATGACCGTGGCCGGCGTTGCCAACGAGCGCTACTTGGCGGAATTTGCGGTCGAAGAGACCGGCATCGGCAACGTCGAGGACAAGGTCATCAAGAATCACTTCGGCACACAAGTGGTCTATGACTACATGAAAGCGGGCAAGTCGGTCGGCGTCATCGATGAAAGCGACGGCATCATCTCCATTGCCGAACCGTTCGGCATCGTTGCCGCTGTTACACCAACCACCAACCCGACCTCGACCACCATGTTCAAGGCCCTGATCGCACTCAAAGGGCGCAATGTGATTATCTTTGCCTTTCATCCTCGCGCCCAGAAATGCAGTGAAGCCGCTGCACAGACCATGCTGAACGCGGCTGTCGCCGCCGGCGCCCCTCAGAATTGCATCCAGTGGGTAACCCAGCCATCCATCGAGGCTACCGATGCATTGATGAAACACCCCGACATAGCCATTGTCATCGCCACCGGCGGCGGTGCCATGGTCAAGGCCGCCTACAGCTCCGGACACCCGGCACTGGGCGTCGGTCCCGGAGGCGTGCCGGTGTTTATCGAAAAGAGCGCCAACCTGCGCATGGCCGTGGATGATGTCATCGCCTCCAAGACCTTCGATAACGGCACCATCTGTTCGTCCGACCAGTCTGTCATCTTTGACGACCGCAACATCGCCGAAAAGGCGCTGATCCTCTTCGAGAGAAGCGGCGCCTACCTCTGCACCGAAGCAGAACGCAACAAACTGGAATCCGTCATGTTCGACAAGGAGCGCGGCGTCCCCGATATGGCCATTGTTGGCAAGAGCCCCCAGATCATCGCCGAACTGGCCGGTTTTACAATTCCGGCTGATCGCAAACTGCTGATGGTCCCGCTGACCACCACCGGCGGAGAAGACTGGATGAGCCGCGAGAAACTCTCACCCGTGCTGGGCTGGTTCATCACGGATAACAAGGAAGATGCCATCAACGCCGCTGCTGTGCAGCTTGAATTCGGCGGAGCCGGGCACTCGGCGGTAGTCTTCACCGAAGACGAGGACGTGGCTCACGAGTTTGCCCTGAAAGTGCACGCCAACCGCGTGGTCTGGAATCAGCCCTCGGTTCACGGCACCATCGGCGCCCTGTACAATTCGCTGGTACCTTCGCTTACCCTGGGCTGCGGCGCCATGGGCGGCAACATCACCACCGAGAATGTCGGCTACAAGAACCTGCTTAACATCAAGCGCCTGGCACGCAGGAATCAGTGAACTGAATAAAACACCTGGAACACTGATTGAGGGGCGAGATCCGCCCCTCAAACTTTTCTACTGATTCTAGACGTGTCGCCATGGAATATTTCATCACCCGCTTTTTCTTACCTGACTCGCGGAAATATAAGCAAAGTTCGCCATGAGACAGGTTTATGCCCGCTGACTCAACTTGATGGGGCGACGGCAGGTCGGGCGTTATAAAATCTCCTTAATTTTTCTTGCAATAGTTGTATACTATCAGCAAGAAGATTATCAACACATGAGGAGGCTTGTTATGAAGATCAGCGCCAGAAATCAACTATCAGGGAAGATAACCGCTATCAAGCCGGGAGCTGTCAACTCAGAGGTCATACTGGCCCTGACAGATAAACATGAAATAGTGGCGGTTATCACCAATGAAAGCGTAACCCGTCTCGGACTCAAGACGGGCAGCGATGCATTCGCGATCATCAAGGCCCCTCTGGTGATTATTGCCAAAGGGAAAGCGGACCTGAAGTTCAGCACCCGCAACGTGCTGGAGGGGACGGTCAAAAGCGTGGACATGGGCACGGTGAATGCGGAGGTTGGCCTTGAGCTGGCAGGTGGCGTAGTGTTGCATGCCGTTATCACCAAAGCCAGTGTTCAGGAAATGGGAATAAAGACAGGGGATGCCGCTACTGCGCTGTTCAAGGCATCAAACGTGATTCTCGCCGTGCGGGCCTGAAACGCGGTGCCTGACGGGCTGTGAGAAGAATTGCGATGGGCCGCGAGAGTAATAATTTGCTTGCACTCGTAATGTCTTTTGTGGTTTCTTACCCTGAAATTCAATGAAGAGGTGAATTTGGATAACAAGATCAAATCCTCTTCGACAACATAATACTTACCTCTCCGAGCCGTCACGCCTACCAGGGAAACCTCATGGCGTCAGGCCAGCGGGTGCCGCCGGAAACAGCGGTGCCTTCCTTTGAAAAGGAGTGTCTCACGACGGATTTTAATCCGCGCGCAGGGGACTCTTCTACGGAAGGGTCTTTTTTTTGTGTGGTGAGCTTACGTCCCATTATCAATGATTGAGGAGATTTTCTTACCGTACATCCTGGTCGCCGCGACCGGAGCGCTTGCCAGCGAGATCCGCAGGGGTGATAAAAACGGACAGACACGGTAAACCAACTGTCAAAAACGTAACGAAATAGCGCAGCAAACTTTCTCCGAGCTGTTCTTCCTGCCAGGGTTTCCCTCATGGAAGACAGCCCTTGGGTTCTGCCGGAAACAGCAGCGCCTTCCTTTTGAAAAGGAGAATCGCCTTATCCCGCATCAGCGGGATCATGAGGGGGTTCTTTCCATGTGAAAGGATCCCCTTTTTTAGTGCTCGGTGCACCACGGGGCTTGCCCCCTATTTAATACCTCAAGGAGGAAGTTGTGAAAAAAAGAGTATTGGCGGTAACCGCACTGGCGGCAGCATTGACGGTTCAGAGTGCAGGGGCGAAGACCCTGGAGGATGTCCTTAAAGAAAAAGGTGTCATCAGCGAGGCCGACTACAAGGAAGTGACCAAGAGCAAGCCGATCGATTACAAGCTCGGCAAGGGATTTACCCTGACCTCGCCGGACGAGAAGTTCCAGCTCTCGCTGGGTGGGCGCTTGCAGACCCGCTACACCTTCACCGATATTGACGTCCCCACGGCCACAAGTAACGATTCAGGCAAGACGGAAGTCAAGCGCATGAAGTTCTGGATGAACGGCTACGCCTACACCAAGAACCTTACCTACCTGCTGCAGGTCGACTTCGCCAACTCCGGCAAGCCCCAAATGTTTGAGCACGGCTATCTGAACTACCGACTGATCGACGAAGTCCAGATCCTGGCCGGCCAGACCAAGGTGCCGTTCGGCCGGCAGTGGATGAACTCCTCAGGTGCCCAGCAGTTCGTCGACCGCTCTGCCGCCTCGGACGCCTTCCGCCCCGGTTATGACATCGGTGCCAAGCTCCACGGCGACATCATGAAGGGTCTCGCCACCTACGAGTTCGGCGTCTACGGAGGAGCCGGCCAGAGCGCGACCAGGGCCTCCAATGGGGACACCACCGCCAAAGCCATCGCCGCCCGTGTGTCAGTCAATCCCTTCGGCAAGATGCCCTACGCGGAAAGCGACCTGGACAACAGTCCCAAGCCGCTCCTCTCCATCGGGGCCAACTACTACGGCAACACCCTCAAGAAGTCCACCGCCACCGCACTGGAAGCCAACAACATCACCCTGGCCGGCACCAGCGGCTGGCTCGGCAAAGGTATAGCAACCTTCACTACCGGCGAGAAGATCGATATCGATACCTGGGGCGTCGACGCCGCCTTCAAATGGCACGGTTTCTCCGCCCAGGGTGAATACCTGGCCGGCCAGGCCGAGGGACAGGCGAGCAACAAGTCGCTGCGCGCGGAAGGTTTCTACGTCCAGGCCGGATACTGCATCATCCCCAAGACCCTGGAAGCGGCCATCCGCTACTCCTTTGTCGATCCAAACCGGAGCACACCCAATGACCTGACGACAGACGTCCAGGGGGCCCTCTCGTACTATTTCAGCAAACACAACCTGAAGCTTCAGGGAGACATCACCGATACCCACGACCAGAGCAAGGGTAAGACCGACGACATGATCTATCGTCTCCAGGCCCAGATCATCTTCTAGCCGGCGGACGGACCTGCCTATTCTCCGGCGCACCAACATGAAAACAAACAAGGAGGTTCCATGATCACACAACACAAGTTGACCCGCTTTATGACACTCGCGACGACCATCGCCATGCTCGTCTGGGGGGCCGTTGCCCAGGCCGCGCCGAAATCGATTATCCTGGCCACTACCACCAGCACACAGGATTCCGGCCTGCTGGATGTACTGGTGCCGATGTTTGAAAAAGAGAGCGGTATTCAGGTAAAGACCATTTCAGTCGGTTCCGGACAGGCCATGAAAATGGGGGAGCGAGGTGAGGCCGACGTGCTGCTCGTCCATTCTCCCGACGCGGAGAAGAAGTTCATGGCTGAAGGGTACGGGACTACCCGCCGCCTGGTCATGCACAATGACTTCATCATTCTGGGCCCGCCCTCGGACCCGGCCAAGGTCAAGGGTGCCAAGGCAGCCGAGGCCATGAAGCGCATCGCACAGTCCGGCGCCCTGTTTGCCTCGCGGGGCGACAACTCCGGTACCCACGCCAAGGAGAAAGGGCTCTGGAAAGCTGCCGGCCTGAATCCGGCCGGTGCAAAATGGTACCAGCAGACCGGTCTGGGAATGGGGCAGACCCTGAACGTTGCCGCTGAAAAGAAGGCCTATGTCCTGACAGACCGGGCCACCTACCTGGCGCTGAAAAAGGGACTGGGTCTGGAGATCCTGGTGGAAGGTGACGGCAAACTGCTCAATATCTATCATGTTATCGAGCTCAACACCACCAGGTGGCCCAAGGTAAACGGCCAGGGCGGCAAGGCCTTCGCCGACTTCATGGTGGCAAAGAAAACCCAGGAGGCCATCGGTCGCTTCGGGGTTGACAAGTTCGGTGCCCCGCTGTTTTTCCCTGATGCAGGCAAGAAACCGGAGTCACTGGGACTCTGATTTTACCACACGTAACCTCCCGATTGTCGGCACCCACGGGTGCCGACAATTTCCACACGAATAACTTCGGCGTGGAAATTCACCCCACATCCTCCCTCGTTTTTTCAGCCTTTTCCACTCACCACACCCTCATTATCAATGGCAAAACAGGCTGTTAGCAATATGGCGTGACTTTTGCTAATTATTGCAGACAGAGCATGAGTACTACTAAATTTTGCTACGGGATCAATAGAGTGAACAAAAAGAAAAAAATGGTC
>JAJYBH010000043.1 GCA_021779135.1 Deltaproteobacteria bacterium | reverse complement strand
GATCAGGATCGGCCAGCGGATTCAACTTACGGGAAGAACCAATTCGGTCAAAATCTCAAGGCCGACAGACTCCTAGGTGCTGTTGGTCGCGGCAAAACACGATCAGCTTGTTAATCTCCGATGGCAGGTGTTTCCGTAGAATTTCCGGTACGCCAGTAGTTTTCTCCCAGTCGAGCCGGATCTTCTTGATCTCCTCACGATATTCGGCTTTTTCCTCCTCGGTTCGACGACTGGCATTTACATCGAACAGCAGACGGCCTATCTCTTCGTCAATTGTGTAGAGAGTGCTGATGTAGGTGGGAGAGGGAAGGATGCGCCGTACAATTGCCTCGGCCAGAGACAGGTCAACGGCTACTACGCCGTCAAACAGCTCCTTGGCCATGTCACGCGCGTTATCGAGGTAGCGCACCGGGGTTGCCGATGTTCCTAAAACTTTGGCATTGGGATGAGAGTTGAGCAGTGCCTGCACTCCAGCACCCCAAACATCAGCTCCACAGCGATGGAACTCGTCAAGAACGATTAGATCATATTGCAGTGCGGCTATCTCCTCTACGCTCATCCAACCGAGCTTGGCATAGGTTGTGTAATCAGTAGTATCGGAAAGCCAGGGAACCTTTCCCTGCTGTTGATCGAGGATGTAGTTGGATGGGGCGAGGACAACTTTACGCTTGTCGAAGAAGTCAGCCAGGACTTTGGCAATCAGGAAACTTTTACCAGTGCCGGTGGCCTGCACCACTGCAACATGATCCGTTTCTGACCAGAGTGCCTTGATCTGCTCGTAAGTTGTGTAGTTGTGGGCGAATAGTTCGATTAGCGGTTCGGTGAGCTGCTCTGTATCGTAGCGTCCAACCAATTCTTCAATATGCTCCCAGCCATCGAGTAGCATATTGAAGTCTGCAAGACGGGAGGCTTCACGGACAAAACCGCTGACCGATACCAGACGGAAGTTCTGGCAATGGTAGCGTGCAGCCGCTTGTTCTTCGAACTTGACCAGTTCGATTTTTGTTTGATCGAATGTGAGTGGGGTGGCGTGGTTCTTTGCTTGAATGATGAATGAAACTTTATTTGGAGTTTTGGGATGAAAAAGAAGGATGTCAGCGCCAGCATCGCCCCGGCCGCCCTGGATCTGGACGAGCCAACCGTTACCCCGGTGCAGCTCGGCGAGTATCGCCTCGAAGACTGACCCTTTATCGCAAGGAGAGGTAGCCCGCAAAGCTGCCCTTAATCCAGATGGATCTTTGCACCGAAGCAGGCTGACCAGATATTCATACACGAAAACACGCCTCCATAAAATGCTTACTCTCCCCCCGAGCCCAACGCTTGGCTATTGGGAAATCTAACGGGTTATAGAGTTCCGGCTATTCGTAATCCGAGGTTCACACAAGGGTAGCGTTCACCCCTCCACCATTTCCCGGGTAATCCGTGTCACCGGCGCATAAAACCCGGCGGCAATCATCCGCTTCAATACTGCATTGGCTTTTTTGAGATTAAAGGCGCCGATCCGCGTTGCCTTGATAAGAATACCAACCGTTCCGGTCAGCGTTATCCCGAGACGCAACGCTTCGCTTCGCGCCAGCCGGTCGTCACAGGCAAATACATAGCCACGCTGGGCTGCAAGCGCCAGACATGATGATTCGCCATCGCCTAGTGAAACAGATATGCGCGCATACAACTGCCGCTCGGAGTGCGTTGACAGGTCGTCCTGTCGCGGCCAGCCGTTCGATAAAAGCTGAACCAGCGCTTCAAGATCAGTATGCCCCTGCCGAAAGCCGCGCAGGACCTCAGCAACGACAAAACCGGAACAACAGGCATTTGCGGGATACATCTTCCGCAGTAACTCCAACTGACCTGCTTTTGCAAAATTACTGATTACCATGGTATCAAAAATGACATCAGGCATTGGCGGCATCTACCAAGATTTCATCCACACCTTGAACCATCTGCTGTATATTTCGCTCCTTCAGGTAATTCCGCGCAGTAAGAGGATCGACACCCAGAGATTCCGCCAGCTTGCCCAAACTGATGAAACCCTCGCGGTAAGCGGCAAGTGCTACCTGGTGGCGGCGCTCCACCGTATCCACCGTAATGGTGCTGTCAATGGCATCACGCACCAGCTCTCCCAACGTGCGATGCATGGAAGTTGCCATCTGTTTCAAGGTTATATGTTGATGGGGAGTCAGCATGACATTGGTTCTGATCATTCGGCACCTCGCATATGTGTAACATTATGTACTTATTGTATGGTGGATTTAACGTCTAGTCAAGAAGGATGGAGCAGGAGTGAACAACCTTCCACATTGACCCGCCGCTGCCGGGTATGTCGGCGGTCAGGTAGGGGTGCATGCCAGGTCCTCGCGCAATCAATGCTTCATTCGCAGCATGCCGGAAACCGCGCCGCTGATAAAGGCCAGCAGCCAGCAGCTATAGATCGTCAGGCTGACGCGGTGGAAGATGCGGTTGACCGACTCGGCCTTGCCCATGAACGAGGCGGCCAGCGCCAGCAGAAAGTGGAAGGCCATGCCGGCCAGCGAGGCGATGCCGGTGATGTTGTGCCACTCGGGCGCCTTGCCGTACACCGCTGCGAAGTGGTTCATCTGCGTGGTGCCCAGGTAGTCGCAGACCAGCCCGAGACCGAAGATTAGCAGGTGCTTGCGATGCAGCCCCTGTCGCCGGCCGCTGAAGACCGCCCAGGTGTAGAAGATCAGCGCCAGGTTCATCCAGATGACGGCCCGCAGCAGCATCAGCCCAGCACACCGGATTTCCGCAAGGCCTCGTAGAGCACGATACCGGCTGATGTGGACAGGTTGAGGCTGCGTACATTTTCAGACGGCATAGGGATGGTGATCGATGTGTCGGGGTTGGCAGCCAGCAGCTCTTCCGGCAGCCCTTTGGTCTCCTTGCCGAAGACGAGGAAATCACCCGGAGTAAAATCGACTTCAAGGTAACTGCGGCCGACCTTGGTGCTGAGATAGAAGAAACGGCTCTGCGGATAGTGTGCCTTGAGCGCGTCCAGGTCCTGCCAGTACCGGATCTCAACAAACTCCCAGTAGTCGAGTCCGGCCCGTTTCAGATAACGGTCTTCGGTGGAGAAGCCCAGCTTGCCCACCAGATGCAGGCGTGTCCCGGTGGCTGCGCACAACCGGGCGATATTGCCGGTGTTGGGGGGGATTTCCGGCTCGATGAGCGCAATATTGAATGGCGGCATAAGGACAAAATGTATACCACTAAATCGGTCTGCCATGCTTGCATTTTTTTCATGGCGGGACTATTATTCGACCCTTGCCGCACGGTACATGAAGCCTAACTCCATAAACAGCAAGGAGCAGCAATGAAGATTATCGTAACCGATGAAGTGTCGGCGGAAGGGCTCGCCCTTTTAACCCAGGAACCACGCATCCAACTGGATGTAAAACTCGGCTTGAAAAAAGATGAACTGCTGGCTGTCATCGGCGGATACGACGTCATCATCACCCGCAGCGGAACGACTGTCGACAAGGCCCTTCTGGACGCCGGCACGCGTCTCAAGATGATTGCCCGGGCCGGCGTCGGCATCGACAACGTCGATGTGGAGTATGCCAGCTCCAAAGGCGTGATCGTGGTCAACGCCCCCTTCGGCAACACCAATAGCGCTGCTGAGCACACCATGGCAATGCTGCTTTCCTTCTGCCGCAATGTTACGACCGCCAATAACAGCCTGAAAAGCGGCGAATGGAAACGGGCTCCCTTTACCGGCCACGAGCTGAAAGGCAAGACCGCCGGCGTAATCGGCATCGGCAAGGTTGGCGGCCGCGTGGTCACCCGCCTGAAGGCCTTTGAGTGCGAGGTCCTGGCCTGCGACCCCTATATCGGCGTCAAGCGCGCACATGACCTGGGCGTCAAGCTGGTCTCCCACGACGAGATCTACAAGCACTGCGACATCATCACCGTGCACACCCCGCTCACGGAAGAAACCAAGGGCATGATCGGCCCGCGTGAATTCGGGCTGATGAAGAGCGGGGTTATTGTCCTGAATGTCGCCCGCGGCGGCATCATCGACGAGCAGGCCATGCTGGACAACCTCAATTCCGGCAAGGTAATCGGCGGGGCCTTCGACGTCTGGAGCGAGGAACCTCCCGCCACGGAGACCCTCAAGCAACTTATCGCCCACAAGAATCTGGTGGTCACGCCGCACCTGGGCGCCAACACCTTCGAAGCCCAGGTCAATGTGGCCATCGACGTCTCAAAGGAGATCGTCAACTACCTGGATGACCAGCCGTTGGAGAATGCCGTCAATATCCCGCGCTTCGACATGGCCCTGATGGACCAGATGCGCCCCTTCCTGAACCTGATGAGTGTCATGTGCGATTTCGGTATACAACTGGTGGATGACAACCCGTCAAAACTGATCTTCTCCTATGCCGGCAGTATCGCCCACTACGACTGTTCCCCTCTGACCGTCTGCGGCCTGTCGGCCCTGCTCAACCGCACGGTTGACCAGGATGTCAACATGGTAAACGCCTCACTGATCGCCGAGCAGATGGGCATCGTCGTGGAAGAGACCAAATCGACCCAATCCGACGCCTTCTCCAATGTCATCACCCTGGTCATCGAAGGGGGCGGCAAGCGCCGCTTGGTCTCCGGCACGCTCTTCGAAGGTGCGCCGCGCATCGTCAGACTACGTGACTACACCATGGATTTTGCTCCGGAAGAACATATGCTTCTGCTCAACTACAATGACCGCCCCGGCATGATCGGCAAGATCGGCACCATCATGGGCCAGCACGAGATCAACATCGGCTCCATGAATCTGGGGCGCCGCGAGAAAAAAGGCGAAGCCATGGTCATCCTCTCGCTTGACTCGGCCGTTCCGCCGCCTGTTCTGGCAGAGATCCAGGCTGCGACCGAAGCTACTTTTATCAAGGCCGTACATATGCGGGTCGGCGCCTGCACCCGCAGCTGCGGCTGCGGCCTTTAGCCGCAACAGGAAGCCATGCAATTTCCACAGATTGACCCGGTATTTTTACGCATCGGCCCGCTCCAGTTCCGCTGGTACGGGCTGATGTACGTTCTGGCCTTCGTGGCCACCTACCTCATCCTCCGCTCCGAGACCCGCCGCAAACAGCTGCCGCTGACGAACGACGATGTCGCCGACCTGGTCTTCTACGGCGCCATGGGCGTTGTACTGGGGGGGCGGCTCGGCTATATCCTTTTCTACAAGTTCTCCTACTACCTGGCGCACCCGCTGCACGTTTTTGCCGTATGGGAGGGGGGCATGTCCTTCCATGGCGGTTTCCTGGGGGTCATCTGCGCCTTCATGATTTACAGCCGCCGCAAGCAGATCCCCTTTTTCACCCTGATCGACATGGCGGCGCTCTGTGCGCCTGTCGGGCTGGGCCTGGGCAGAATCGGCAACTTCATCAACGGGGAACTGTACGGCCGAACGACCGATGTACCCTGGGGCATGGTATTTCCTGGCGGCGGTCCGGTGCCGCGACATCCGTCACAGCTGTATGAAGCCTTCCTTGAGGGACTGGTGCTGTTTCTTATTGTCCGCGCCGCATCCCGGAGTTCAACCGCCACCGGAGTGGCCGGCTGGACATTTGTCGCCGGTTACGGCCTGTTCCGCTTCATCGTCGAGTTCTTCCGCCAGCCGGACGAGAACCTCGGTTTTGTAGTATCGTTTTTTTCCATGGGGCAACTGCTGAGTTTTCCCATGTTCCTGCTGGGCAGCTTCATGGCCATCAGACTGTACCGGGCAAACCGGCACTGAACGGCAAACGCGGGAAATTCGCACTCCAATCCTTATAGTCTGAAAAGGGTACCTATGAAACGACTCGCAATCCTGACCAGCGGCGGCGACTGCTCTGGCATGAACGCCGCCATCCGGGCGGCGGCGCGTACCGCTGTCGCCAACGACATTGAAATGATCGGCTACCACAAGGGCTACGCCGGACTGCTGAAGAACGATTACCAGATATTGGACACCAGGGCGGTCTCCGGCGTGCTCCAACGGGGCGGTACGTTTCTGCAGTCGGCCCGTTCCCAGGAATTCCGGTCTGAGGAGGGAAGACGAAAGGCCCTGGACAATCTCATGAAAGAGCGGGTCGAGGGGCTGATCGTCATCGGCGGCGACGGTTCTCTGAATGGCGCCCTGGCGCTGGACAGAATGGGGTTCCCGGTGATCGGCATCCCGGCCAGCATCGATAACGACATCCCCTATACCGACATGGCCCTGGGCGTGGATACGGCGCTCAACAACATCATCTATGCCGTGGACTGCATCAAGGACACTGCCAGTTCCCATGACCGGGCCTTCATCGTCGAGGTGATGGGGCGCAATTCCGGCTATCTGGCTTCAACCACCGCCATAGCAACCGGTGCGGAGTTCGCCATCGTGCCCGAGGTCGAGTTCGACCTGTCCGAGATGTGTCACAAGTTGCGCCGCCGCTACGATGAGGGACGCACCAATGCCCTGATCATCATGGCCGAGGGCGTGGGGAGTGCCCAGTCGATTGCCGACGGCATCAAGGACACCGTGGGATTTGAAACACGGGTGACTGTCTTGGGGCACTACCAGAGAGGCGGCGCTCCGTCTGTTTTCGATCGCCTGCTGGGCAGTCGCTTTGGCCGGAAATCGGTCGAGCTCCTGATGAGCGGCACAAAGGGTGTCATGGTCGGCCTGGCTGCCTCTTCCCTGACAACCACGCTGCTGGAAATGGTAGCCAACGGCGGACAGAAGAAGCTCAACGAAGACCTGCTGCGGATGGCCGACATCCTGGGAATCTAGATGAAAAACAGCCGCCGGTTTCTCAAAAAACGTTCCGTCAAGGCCGGAATGCCGCCCGGCAGCCTGGTGCACATCGGCGAAACTCATGCGGAAGCGGTATCTATCGATCTGATCGGCTACGATGCGGACACCTTCGAGGAACTGCGTTTCCAGACGGTTGACGACTGCCTGCTGCACCTGGAACGTCCGGGCATCACCTGGGTGGACGTGGAAGGGGTCCATGATGTGGAGATCATCCGCCACCTGGGAGAGCGATTCTCCCTGCATCCCCTGGTGCTGGAGGATATCGTCAATACCGTCCAGCGGCCCAAGATCGAGGACTACGGCGCTTACCTGTTCATTGTGCTTCGTATGCTGAAGCCAACAGGAGGAGGTGAGTTCTCCTCGGAACAACTCAGCATGATTCTCGGACCCAGCTATCTCTTCACCTTCCAGGAAGGGATTCAGGGCGATGTGTTTGATACGGTGAGGGAGCGCCTCCGCAACGGCAAAGGCAAGGCCAGGGGCATGGGAGCCGACTATCTGGCCTACGCCCTGATCGACGCCGTCGTGGACAGTTACTTCAGCGTGCTGGAAGATCTGGGAGAACGAATCGTCAATCTTGAGGAAGAGCTGACCCTTGCCCCTGACCCAACCACCCTGCACGAAATCAACAACATCAAGAAGGAGATCATCTTCCTGCGCAAGGCGGTCTGGCCGCTCCGGGAGGCGGTCTCGTTCCTGGAGCGGGGGGACAGCGACCTGCTCTCTTCCTCGACACGCCTCTATTTCCGGGATGTCTACGACCACACCGTCCAGGTCATCGACACCGTCGAGACCTATCGCGACCTCCTCTCCGGGATGCTGGACCTGTACCTTTCCAGCATCAGCAACCGCATCAACGAGATCATGAAGTTTCTGACCGTGATCGGCACCATCTTCATGCCGCTGACCTTTCTGGTCGGCGTCTACGGCATGAACTTCAAGCATATGCCGGAGCTTGAATGGCATAACGGCTACTTCCTGCTCTGGGGACTCATGATCGGAATCTCTATCTTAATGATTATCTACTTCAGGAGGAAGCGGTGGCTGTAACCGCACACAAACTATGACACGACTCTTACTCACCTGGGCCTTAAACGCCTTTGCCCTGTTTTTCGTAATGAAGCTGGTGCCGGGCATCCAGATCGACCAGTTCAGCGACCTGCTGGTGGCAACACTCGTGCTCGGCCTGCTGAATGCCTTTCTCAGGCCGCTGATCATCCTGCTGACCCTGCCGGTAACCATCCTTACCCTGGGACTGTTCGCCCTGGTAATCAACGCTGTCATGTTCTATCTGGCGGCCCACCTGGTGAGCGGATTCCACGTCACCGGTTTTGGTGTCGCCTTCCTGGCTGCCCTGCTTTTCAGCCTGTTCAGTTCCGTCCTGAACATGCTCTTTCATACGAAATAGGGTCAGTATCCACGTGGCAACAGCAACCGGCCTGCACACACGCATCACTGCCGCCATTCTCGGAAAACAGCTTTTCAAGCCGGGTGATACGCTGATCATCGGCCTGTCGGGAGGGGCTGATTCAACGGCCCTGCTCGACCTGCTGGCCACCCTGCCCGCCTTTCCGCTATGCCTTGTTGCCGCCCACCTCAATCACTGCCTGCGCGGTGCCGATGCCGATGCCGACGAACAATTCTGCCGCGAGCTGGCCGCCAGCTACAAGATCCCGTTCGAGTCGCGACGCGTGGATGTACAGGCCGTGGCGGCCGCCGAGTCGCTTAATCTCGAAGATGCCGGCAGACGTGCCCGGATCTCATTTTTTGATGATCTCATGGTCACCTGGCAGGCTGCGGCCGTCGTCCTGGCGCACCACGCCGACGACCAGGCCGAGACGGTCCTGATGCGCCTGCTGCGCGGCTCGGGCATGACCGGACTGGCCGGAATCCCCGTCCGCAACGGGCGCGGCTACATCCGCCCCCTGCTGGACATTAGCCGCCGCGAGATCGAGGCATATCTGGTCGAGCGCCACATGAGCTGGCGCGAAGACAGCAGCAACCTCGACACCAGCATGCTGCGCAACAGTATCCGCCACGAACTGCTGCCGCTCCTGGAACAGTACAATCCGGCGATCCGTAATGCCCTGGCTACATCGGCCGGCATCCTCTCCCAAGAGGATGCGCTGCTGGAGGCGCTGACAATGGAGGCTGCCGGACAGGTCTGTTGTTTATCCGAAAGCAGTGCAACCTGTGACATATCCCTCCTGAAGTCCCATCCAATCGCGCTGCAGCGTCGCATCCTCCGCTTGATGCTGTCGCGCCTGGCCGGTAATCTTGAGCACGTCACCCACCGGCACCTGGAGAACATCCTGCAGATTCTCGACTCCGGGAGACCCAACCTGCGCCTCAGCCTGCCGCAGGGCCTCGTTGCTGTTCGGGAGTACAACACACTCGCAATAGAGGTCCAGGACTCATCCGACCCTGAGGCGATGGAGATCGCCATCCCCGGACCGGGGTGCTACCGGCTGCCGGACGGCTCCCTGCTCCGTATTGAAAGCGCCCCGCCCCCCGTTGAGCCGACGGGCACGCCCGGTGTGGTCTACTTTGACACTGATCGCCTGCCCTTCCCCTGGTATGTACGCACCTTCCGGCCCGGCGACCGCATCCAGCCGTTCGGCATGAGCGGCAGAAAGAAGGTCAAGGACATCTTTATCGATGAAAAGATCCCCCAGTCACAACGACGCCGGATACCGCTCCTGTTCTGCGGCTGTGAACTGATCTGGATCGTCGGTTTGCGCACCTCACAGCTCGGCAGGGTTGACAGCCTTTCTTCAGGGATTGTCAGTGCCTTTTCCAGCCCACCGGCCGCTTCCGGCGCCGTCAATTGACTTGTATATCCACAGACGATATGGTAGTTATGTAAAATTTTTAAAGACACGATCTGCATAAACCGATGGGGGTACACGTGAACCAGTTTTATAAGAATCTGTCTCTCTGGCTGGTTATCAGCCTGATGATGATCCTGCTTTTCAACATGTTCAACAAGCCGCGCCCGACCGCCGACAAAATCAGCTTCAGTGATTTCATTTCACAGGTTGATGCCGGCAAGATCACCGCCGTCACGATCCAGGGCAATGATGTCTACGGAAAGTACGAGGGCAAGGACGGCAAGGAATTCCACACGTACAAGCCCAACTCGGATGCTGATCTGACCAAGACGCTGCTGGATAAAAAGGTGACCATCGTAGCTAAACCTGAGGAAGAGAAATTCTCCTGGTTCTCCATCTTCATCTCCTGGTTTCCGTTGATCCTGCTGGTGGGGGTCTGGATATTCTTCATGCGCCAGATGCAGGTCGGCGGCGGCAAGGCCATGTCTTTCGGCAAGAGCCGGGCCAAGCTGCTGACCGAGTCGTCGGTCAAGATAACGTTTGAGGATGTGGCCGGGATCGAAGAGGCCAAGGAAGAGCTGAACGAGATCATCTCATTCCTCAAGGACCCCAAGAAATTCACCAAGCTGGGGGGCAGGATTCCGAAAGGGGTACTGCTGATGGGACCTCCGGGTACCGGCAAAACCCTGCTGGCCCGGGCCATTGCCGGTGAGGCCGGCGTTCCGTTTTTCTCCATTTCCGGCTCCGATTTTGTCGAAATGTTCGTCGGCGTCGGCGCCAGCCGAGTCCGCGACCTCTTTCTGCAAGGGAAGAAGAGTGCGCCCTGCATCATCTTCATCGACGAAATCGACGCTGTCGGGCGTCATCGCGGTGCCGGCCTGGGTGGCGGGCACGATGAACGCGAGCAGACCCTCAACCAGCTGTTGGTGGAGATGGACGGTTTCGAATCCAACGAAGGGGTTATACTTATCGCCGCCACCAATCGACCCGATGTACTCGATCCGGCCCTGCTGCGTCCCGGCCGTTTTGACCGCCAGGTTGTGGTCCCCCGTCCGGATGTCAAGGGGCGCGAGATGATCCTCAAGGTACATGCCAAGAAAGTACCGCTTTCGGCCGATGTCGATCTGGAGGTGATCGCCCGTGGGACCCCCGGCTTCTCCGGAGCCGACCTGGCCAATGTGGTCAACGAAGCCGCGCTGCTGGCGGCACGCGCGGATAAGACCCTGGTGGAGTCGATCGATTTTGACAATGCCAAGGACAAGGTTCTGATGGGCGTGGAACGTCGCAGCATGGTCATCTCCGACGAAGAGAAGAAGAGCACGTCATATCATGAGGCCGGCCACACCCTGGTGGCCAGAATGATCCCCGGCACCGACCCGGTTCACAAAGTATCCATCATTCCACGCGGCCGTGCCCTGGGCGTAACCATGCAACTGCCCATCGAAGACAAGCACAGCTACTCGCGCGAGTCGCTGCTGGCTCGCATCACCGTACTGATGGGAGGACGCGCCGCCGAGGACATCATCTTCCACACCTTTACCACCGGGGCCGGCAACGACATCGAGCAGGCCACTGAAATGGCCCGCAAAATGGTCTGCGAATGGGGGATGAGCGACAAGCTGGGCCCCCTCTCCTTCGGAAAGAAAGACGAGCAGATCTTTCTGGGTCGAGAAATGTCTACCCACAAGAACTACAGCGAGGCAACCGCGGTTGAGATCGACACCGAGATCAGAAGCATCGTCGATACCAGCTATGCGCGCGCCCTGGGGCTGCTTCAGGACAACATCCAGAACCTGCACAACCTTTCGGAATGCCTGATCGAAAAAGAGAACCTGACCGGAGCAGAGGTCGATGAGATCATTGCAGCCGGCGCCCCGATCTACGCCCACAAAGCTGAAAAACCGGCCATCGAGGCCGGTGCTGAACAGCCGCCCGCAGACGTTCAGGCCTGACATGAGCGGTTTCCCGGCGAGAGTGCTTCATATCGCCACCCCGGCCGATGCGGAGCATGAGTTGCGTCGCATCCATGTCGATACCGTCGGCATCGCCATGATGGCTACCAAGATGCTGACCCGCTGTGTGAAATTGACCGGCCTGCAATGTCGTCAGGCCAACATCCTCAAGCAGGAGATGCTGGCCCTGGGGGGAGACGCCGCGGTAGCGCGGGGAACAGTGGCGTGCAGCATCGAAAAGACCGATGTCATCCTGATCGGGACCGACAAACAGCTCCATACACTGTGCCGCAAACTTTCTCCGCAACCATTCGGTCTGCCGGCTCTGGCAATAGAGTTAAAACAAGTTTTGGCTCACATCACGTCGCGCCCGGCATCCTGGAGGATCAAGCAGCGGGAGCTGTCCCTGGAACGCCCCCTGATCATGGGCATCCTCAATGTCACGCCTGATTCATTCTCCGACGGCAGCCTGTACACCGATCCTGGTCGCGCCATTGACCGGGCCCTGGAAATGGTTGCCGAAGGCGCCGATATCCTGGATATCGGGGGCGAAAGCACCCGCCCCGGTGCAGACCCTGTCTCGGCCGAAGATGAGTTGAAGCGGATCATGCCCGTCATTGCCGGTCTGGCCGGCAAGACGTCTTGCCCCATCTCCATCGACACTTGGAAGAGCGCTGTTGCCCAAGCGGCCATGGACGCCGGCGCAGCGATCATCAACGACATCAGCGGCTTGAGCCGCGACCCGCGGATGCCCGCAGTAGCTGCCCGGACAGGCGCCGGAGTAGTTCTCATGCACACGCGCGGGACGCCTCAAACGATGCTTCATGACACCGATTATGACGATCTGATCGGTGACATCAGCCTGTCCTTGAGACAGTCGCTGGCCAAGGCAGCTGAAGCCGGCATCGAGCAGGAACGGATAGCACTTGATCCCGGTATCGGTTTCGCCAAAACAGCCGTCCACAACCTGGAGATCCTGCGCCGCCTGCGAGAATTCACCGTTTTTGGACTGCCGTTGCTGGTCGGCTCCTCCCGCAAGTCATTCATCGGCAAGGTGCTCAACCGGGAGACCGGCCAGCGCATACCCGGCACGTCGGCCACCGTCGCCCTGGCGGTACAGGGCGGGGCGGATATCCTGCGGGTGCACGATGTAGGCACGATGCGCGATGTTGCCGATATGGCCCGCGCAATCACAGCCGGCCAAAAGCTTGATCCACTCTAACCAAGAAAGCCTCGGGCCATGAACATTGCAACGGCATTGACAGAGACGTCAGACACGTTCCTCATGGCAGCACTGGTGGTCGCCTGTGCCGTTGTCATCAGGCGCGATGTCGCCATGCGCCTCCTGGCCTGCATGGCATGCCTTTCACTCCTGTCGCTGTCCGCCCATCTGGCCAACTTTTCCGCACTGATCCGTATCATCGATATCCTGACCGCTTCCACGCCGGTCATTCTGGCGGTCATTTTCCAGACCGATCTGAGAAGAACCCTGCTGGCGCTGGGCAGACGAACCAAGGTGACGACAGAATCGGATGAATACATCGAAACGGTCGAGGAGATCCTCAAGGCGCTCCGGGACATGTCCGACAAGCAGATCGGCGCATTGATCGTCCTGGTCCGGCATTCCACCATCGAACACCTCATCCAGGTCGGCACCGAGATAGATGCCAAGGTGACCAGTGAGCTGCTCAACTCGATCTTTCTGCCCTACTCGCCCATCCACGATGGAGCGGTTATCATTGAAAAGGGAAAGCTGACCAAGGCCGGCTGTGTGCTGCCCCTTTCCCAAAACCCGGATATCGCCAAAAGCTTCGGGACCCGTCATCGCGCAGCCCTGGGCCTGTCCGAGCTTTCCGACTGCCATGTCGTGGTCGTTTCCGAAGAGACCGGCAAGATATCGCATGTCCATGAAGCCAAGATAACGTATGATGTGGAACATGGTGACCTGCGCAGGATACTGAAAAAGGTCCTGGCTGTCAGACCACAGCCCTGACCTGCCCAATGGAGATCACATGAAAAAACTGTTCGGAACCGACGGGGTACGCGGCGTCGCCAACGTCCACCCGATGACGGCCGAGATGGCCATGCAGCTCGGCCGCGCGGCGGCGTACATCTTCAAGAGCAGCAGCAAGCGCCGTCACCGCATTGTCATCGGCAAGGACACCCGCCTATCCGGCTACATGCTGGAGAACGCCCTGGTGGCGGGAATCTGTTCCATGGGGGTCGATGTACTGGTAGTGGGACCATTGCCGACGCCCGGCATCGCCAACATCACCTCGTCCATGCGTGCCGACGCCGGGGTTGTCATCTCCGCCTCCCACAATGCCTTCCAGGATAACGGCATCAAGTTCTTCTCCGCCGACGGCTTCAAGCTGCCGGACGAGATCGAGCTGAAGATTGAAAACCTGATCGAGTCCAGAAAGATCGACACCCTGCGACCCACCGCTACCGAAGTGGGCAAGGCCTTCCGCATAGATGATGCCGGTGGACGCTACATCGTTTTTCTCAAACAAACGTTCCCCCAGGAGATGGATCTCTCCGGCCTGAAAATTGTTCTGGACTGCGCCAATGGGGCGGCCTATAAGGTGGCTCCGGCCGTCTTCGAGGAATTGGGGGCCGAGGTAATCACCCTGGGGGTCAGCCCCAACGGCACGAACATCAACGCCGGCTGTGGCTCGACCCATCCCGAAGTCATCAGCGAGGCGGTCAAGCAGCACCGCGCAGATATCGGTATCGCCCTGGATGGCGATGCCGACCGGGTCATCGTCTGCGATGAGTTTGGCAACGAAGTGGATGGGGACCATATCATGGCCATCTGCGCCACCGACATGCTCAGGCGCAAGACCCTCAGAAAGAAGACCCTGGTGGCCACGGTCATGAGCAACATGGGGCTCGATATCGCCATCCGCAATGCCGGCGGCAAGATCCTCAAAACCGCCGTGGGGGACCGCTATGTGGTTGAGGAGATGCGCAAAGGCGGTTACAATCTGGGGGGAGAACAGTCGGGGCATATGATCTTCCTTGACTCCAGCACCACCGGCGACGGTATCCTGTCCGCCCTGCAACTGCTGGCGGTCATGCGACGCGCGCAGAAGCCGCTTTCCGAACTGGCGAAAGTCATGATTGCCCTGCCGCAGGTCCTGGTAAACGCCCGTGTCCGTGAGAGAAAGGACATCCTGACCATACCGGAGATCGCCGCGAAGATCCTGCAGGTCGAGGGTAAACTCGGCAACGAGGGGCGCGTACTGATCCGCTACTCAGGAACGGAACCGCTGCTTCGGGTCATGATCGAAGGGCAGGACAAATACGAGATCACCACCTGGGCCAACGAGATCTGCGATCTGGTGAAGAAACATATCGGGGAGAGATAATGGCAAAACTGGGACTGAACATCGATCACATCGCCACCGTGCGCCAGGCGCGTGGCGGCAGCGACCCCGACCCGGTGACAGCTGCCGCCCTGGGCGAAATGGCCGGAGCCGAGGGCATCACCATCCACCTGAGGGAAGACCGTCGCCACATCCAGGACCGCGACCTGGAAATCCTGCGGCTGACCGTCAAGACCAAGCTCAACCTGGAGATGGCCGCCACGCAGGAGATGGTCCGCATCGCCCTGAAGGTCAAACCGGAGCAGGTTACGCTGGTGCCGGAAAAACGCCAGGAATTGACCACCGAAGGCGGCCTGGACGTCATTGTGAATGCGAAACTGGTTACCGACGCCGTCAAACGGCTGCGGGACAACGGTATCGTCGTCAGTCTGTTCGTCGACCCGAATCAGGAACAGATCAAGGCCGCCAACAAGACCGGGGCCGACTGCATCGAGATTCATACCGGCTCCTATGCCGAGGCGATCGGCTGGCCCAATAAGCAGAGTGAACTGGAAGCCATCGACACCGCCATCAAACTGGCTCGCAAGGTCGGTCTGGGTGTCAATGCCGGACACGGGCTGAATTATGTCAACATCAAGGCCCTGGCGGCCCTCGGCGGCATCGAAGAGTACAACATCGGCCATTCCATCATCGCCCGCGCCATGCTGGTGGGTCTTGACCGGGCCGTCAAGGACATGGTCGAACTGATCAAGTACGCATGATTTCCGGCATCGGCACCGATATTGTCGCCATCGAGCGATTTCAGCGTTTTGTCGATGAAAACAACTCCGCTCTGCTGCAGCGTGTATTTACCGAGCAGGAGCGGGCCTACTGCTCGGCGCGGAAGAACAGCGCGGCCAGCTATTCGGCCCGTTTCGCCGCCAAGGAAGCCTTCCTGAAGGCGCTGGGGACCGGATTGCGGGACGGTATTTCCTGGCATGATATCGAAGTGGCCCACGACCGGTTGGGTAAGCCCGAACTGATCCTCTCGGGCCGGGCCATGGAGCTGTTTCTGGAACAGGGGTTGAGCAGCGCATTTCTGTCACTGGCCCATGATGGCGGCACAGCAATAGCCACGGTAGTCCTGGAGAAGGCATGAAAGTCGTGACGGTACATACCATGCAGGAGCTTGACGCACAGGCCATCGACGAATTCGGCATTCCCGGCCTGAAACTGATGGAAAAGGCCGGGCAGAGTTGCGTTGATACAATCATCGCCGAATTCGGGCCCCGGGGGAGAGCGGTTATCATTGCCGGCAAGGGGAACAACGGCGGTGACGGTTATGTCATTGCCCGGCTGCTGTGCCAGGCCGAATGGAGCGTCTTCATCTGCGTTCTGGCCGAACGGAGCCTGATCAGCGGTGACGCAGCCATCAATCTGGACAGGGTGCCCCGGGAGAGCGTTGCTTATTGTCCACAGGAAGGTCAGCTATCCGCCGGGTGTCGGGATGAAATCAGCCGGGCCGATGTCATCGTGGACGCCATGCTGGGGACCGGCCTGAGCAACGACGTCAGCGGGGTGTACCGGGAGGCGATCGAGGTCATCAATGCCTCTGGCCGGCCGGTTCTGGCGGTGGACATCCCCTCCGGTATCCACGGGACAACCGGCAGGGTACTGGGTGATGCGGTACGCGCCACGGTCACGGTCACCTTCGCCTTTGCCAAACTGGGGCACGTCCTCTACCCCGGCGCAGAGTATACCGGCAGATTGATCGTCGCCGACATCGGCATCCCTGCCGATTTAATGGAGGCCGCCCACGGCTACGACCTGCTTAACGCTGAAATCATACGCCCGCTGCTGCACCGGCGGGACCGGCAGGCCCACAAAGGTGATTTCGGGCATTGCCTGGTCATTGCAGGTTCTCCCGGAAAGACCGGCGCTGCCTCGCTGTGCGCCAACAGCGCTGTTCGGGCCGGTTCCGGCCTGGTGACACTGGCGGTGGCTGAAAGCCTGCATGGCATCCTGGAGACCAAGACCACCGAAGTCATGACCGTGCCGCTTCCCGACTCGAACAGCGGCTTTGTTACCAGCAACGCCTTCCCGACCATCGAGAAACTGCTGAACGGCAAGGATGCGCTGGCACTGGGACCTGGACTGGACCGTCGCCCCGGTACCACTGCCCTGGTGCAGACAATTGTAGAGTCCATAGCGCTGCCGATGGTAATTGACGCGGACGGATTGAATGCCCTGGCCGATGACATTACCATCCTGAGAAGAAAAAAATCAGCCACGATTATCCTCACCCCCCACCCCGGCGAGATGGCGCGTCTCCTGGGCACATCCATCCCGGATGTTGAAGCGGTCCGTATCCTGGTTGCACAGGAGTTCGCCCGCAACTTCGGTGTGTACCTGGTACTGAAAGGGTCGCGCACCATCATCGCCTCACCGGCCGGAACGGCAGCCATCAACTCCAGCGGCAACCCCGGCATGGCTAGCGGAGGCATGGGGGATGTACTGACCGGCATCATCGTCTCGCTGCTGGGACAGGGCTATTCCGCCTGGGACGCCTGTTGCCTGGGTGTCTTCATCCACGGATACGCCGCCGACCTGGTCGCCAAAGAAAAGGGGGAGATCGGAATCTGCGCCACTGATGTGCAGGAAAAGCTCCCCTACGCATATAAGGGGCTGATGACTGAAGACTGAGGGTCACAGGCCGGTTCAAGCGAATGGAACCGGCGGTGTTGTTTCAGTCTTTAACCTTTGTTCTTCATCCTGTTTTGACACCACAAGGAGATAGATACCATGAAAACCGTAGCCGATATCATGACGAAAGATGTCGTCACCGTAACAATGAAGACCACCGTTCGCGAACTGGCGCAACTATTTGAAACACACCACTTTGGCAGCCTGCCGGTAGTAGACGAAAATGGCAGCCTGACCGGCATTGTAACCGCCTCGGACCTGATCGAACAGGGCCGCAGCCTGCATATCCCGACGGTTATTTCACTCTTTGACTGGGTCATCCCGCTGGAGGGGGAGCGCAGCCTGGAGCGTGAACTCCACAAAATGACCGCCCAGACTACCGGCGAGATCTGCTCCACGGACGTTGTCACCGTTGCACCATCCGATCCTGTCAGCACGGCCGCCGACACCATGAGCAACCACAAGCTGCACGCCCTGCCGGTAGTAGAGGGAAAGAAACTGGTCGGCATGGTTTCGCGCATCGACATCATCCGCAACATTATCAGGACCTAGGCCGCCGTGGTTGTGCACTCCCACTCGGCAGCCCGTACGGAAGAAATCGGCCGGACCCTGGGAACACTCCTGCACAGCGGGGCATTTCTGGCCCTCTTCGGTGACCTGGGCGGCGGCAAGACCTGTTTCACGCGAGGTGTCGTTGCCGCCTTGAGCCCCGACAGTGCCCATCTGGTAGCCAGTCCGACCTACGCCATCATGAATGAATATCCCGGCCCGATTCCGGTGTATCACTTTGATTTCTACCGCCTCGGATCGGGAGATGAGATTGCGGAACTCGGTTTCGACGACTATTTTCAGGACAAGGGCGTCTGTATTGCCGAATGGTCCGAGCGCTTGGGAGACACCCTGCCGTCTGACCATCTGAGCATCACCTTTCTCCACGAAGGGCCCACCAGCAGAAGAATGCTTTTCGAGGCCCGCGGGGCAATATCCCGGCTCCTGCTTTCAAAATTGGCCGCCCGCCTGAATGCGCAAGAATTTCTTTGACCTCGATCGGGTTTTTCTGCTATAGAGCTGCATCCGGGATCATTTTTCTCTTTTAAATCACGTGAAGGAGAGCAGTATGGCACTTGTAGTCCAGAAATACGGCGGTACGTCTGTCGGCACAACCGAGCGGATCAAGAACGTCGCCAAACGCATCATCAAAACCTACGATGCCGGTAACGACCTGGTGGTCGTCGTATCGGCCATGTCCGGAGAAACCAACAAACTGGTTGCCCTGGCCAATGACATCTGTGACATCCCAGACGGCCGGGAATATGATGTCGTGGTTGCCACCGGTGAACAAGTCACCATCGGCCTTTTGGCCATGTGCCTCAAGTCGCTGGGTTACAATGCCAAATCGTACCAGGGGTGGCAGGTGCCGATCATAACCGACAGCTCCTGCACCAAGGCCCGCATAGAAAGCATCGATGACAAGAACATCCGCGCCGACCTTAAAAAGGGCACCATTGTCATCGTGGCCGGCTTCCAGGGCATCGATGCCGGCGGCAGCGTGACCACACTGGGACGCGGCGGCTCCGACACATCCGCGGTAGCTCTGGCAGCCGCACTCAAGGCCGATGTCTGCGAGATATATACCGACGTGGATGGTGTCTACACGACCGACCCCAACATCTGCAAGGAAGCCCGCAAGATGGACAAGATCTCCTACGACGAGATGCTGGAACTAGCCAGTCTCGGCGCCAAGGTCCTGCAGATCCGCTCGGTCGAATTTGCCAAAAAATATGGCGTGGACGTCCATGTACGCTCCAGTTTGAATGAAAACACCGGTACCATGGTTACCAGGGAGGATAAGGAAATGGAAGGAATTCTCGTTTCAGGGGTTGCATACGATAAGAATGAGGCCAAGATCGCCGTGATGGGTGTACCCGACAAACCGGGCATAGCCGCCAGGATCCTCTCGGCGCTCTCCGATGCAAATATTTCGGTGGACATGATCGTACAGAACGTCAGCTCGGCTGGTATGACCGACTTTACCTTTACCGTGACCAAGGCCGACCTCAAACAGGCCCAGGTAATCACCAACGAAGTTGCCAAGGAGATCCATGCCAAAGAGGTTGTCAGCGACGAGAACATCAGCAAGATCTCCATCGTCGGCCTCGGCATGCGCAGCCATGCCGGTGTCGCCACCCGGATGTTCACCGCCCTGGCCCAGAACGGCATCAATATCCAGATGATCTCCACCTCGGAGATCAAGATTTCTGTCGTGATCGACGAGAAATACACCGAACTGGCCGTACGCCTGATGCACGAGACCTTCGGCCTGGCGGGCTAGCCGGATCTATTGCCACACAACGAACGAGGGGAAGCTGTCAGCTTCCCCTTTTTTTATCAGGCGGTCACGACATGAAACAACCATCACGCAGAATGTTCAGCTATCATGATGACGCTCTCCACGCCACGGAAGGGCATGTGGTCCAGGAGTTCCCGCTGCAGCTGATCGTCAACGGTCGCGAGATCGCCACGCTGATCGGCTCTCCCCACGACCTGCGTTTCCTGGTGGCCGGCTTCCTGCGCCTGCAGAACTTCGTCCAGCAGCTTTCCGACTTCGAGATGTTCAGCGTCTGCGAGGATTTCGGCTCAGCCAACGTGCGCATCAAGGGCGAACTGCCCGAGCGCCTCAAGCCTGTGCTCACCTCCGGATGTGGCACCGGAGTCAGCTTTTCCATGCCCGATACGGCCATTTCCCCCGACTTTCAAGGGACGGCCCGGGACGCTGGACTCATCCAGGCGACCGATATTTTTTCCCTGATGAACCAGCTGTCAAGCCGTGCCGAGCAGTACAAGAGCCATGGCGGTATCCACTCGGCGGCCGTGGGTCGGGGCGGGGAATTACTGCTCTACGCCGAGGATCTCGGGCGACATAACACACTCGATCGCATTGCCGGTGAAGCACTCTTCAAGGGCATCGACCTGGGCGACAGCATGCTGGTTACATCGGGTCGGGTCTCTACCGAAATGGTTGCCAAGGCGGCCATGTTGGGGGTGCGCCTGATAGCCTCGCGCACCTCGCCCACCGACATGGCCATCAAGTTGTGCGAACAGAGCGGCATCTGCCTGGCCGGCTACATCCGCAGTGGCAAATTCATGGTTTATTGTCATCCCGAGCGGATCGAACCGTATGCCGACAGCGCCAAGATAGAAGGCGTCAGCGCCGTGATCCTGGCGGGGGGCACATCCAGCCGCATGGGCACAAACAAGGCCCTGCTGAGGTTAGACGACACACCGCTGATCGAGATAGCCTACCGCACCCTGGCCGCACTCTTTCACGAGGTAATCATCGTCACCAACACACCCGAGGAGTACGCCTTCATCCCCTGCCGCAAGGTGGCTGACATCCATCCCGGCTACGGTGCCATCGCCGGACTGCACGCCGGCCTGACAGCCAGCCGCTCGGAACGGGTCTTTGTCGCGGCCTGCGACATGCCCTTCCTTAATCCCGACCTGATCAGACTGCTCTGCAATTGCGAAGCGGAGGTCGATGCAGTAGTCCCGTTAAATGGTGAGGGGTTGCGTGAACCGCTCCACGCGGTCTATGCCCGCTCCGTGGCGGAAACGGCCCGGCAGATCATGGAACAGGGGGACAAAAGCATTCTGATCGTACTGGACCGGATCCATGCGAGACTGATAACGCTCAAGGAGATGCGCCAGATCAAAGATGCGGAGAAATCCTTCCGCAATGTCAACACGCCCGAGGAATTCGGAAGATTACAGGACAACTGTGAGTCGCCGGGCTCGCTTGCGGCTCCTCAACTCAGCAAAAAAACCGCTCAGCAGGGATGAGCATTCCGCTTCCAGGATGCGCGGCAGCAGCTCGACAGAGTGGTTGAGGCGAGGATCGTTGGAAAAGTCGTACAGCGACCCGGCCGCCCCACCCTTGGGGTCATAGCAGCCGAACACAACGGTGGGGATGCGAGACAGGATGATGGCCCCCATGCACATGGTGCAGGGTTCCAGCGTTACATAGAGGGAAGTATCCAGCAGCCGCCAGGAAGCAAGTTTCCGGGCGGCTTTTCTGATGGCGATCAGCTCGGCATGGGCGGCCGGGTCCTGGGTGGTTTCTCTAAGGTTATGGCCACGGGCGATGATGCGGCCACCCCGCACGATCACGCAGCCGATCGGCACCTCGTCCCTGGCCTCGGCCTTGCGGGCCTCGTCAATGGCACGCGCCATCCAGTATTTATGATCCTTTTCCAGAGACTAGCCTTTTCCCATTATTCCGCGAATAGCCGCCGGAAGGTCTGCCGGAAGCATGACCAGCTTGGCGTTCGGCGACAGGGCGATCTTCTGCAGGGTATTGATGTATCGATCTCCCAGCAGGAATACTGCCGGCAAATCATTATCCTTGATGGCCTCACTGATGCCTCTGATAGCCTGGGCGGAGGCCTCGGCCAGACGGATCTGGGCCTCGGCTTCACGTTTGGCGGCTTCAAGCCTGCCTTCCGCCTCGCGTATGGTAGCCTCTCGTTTGCCCTCGGCCTCCAGAATGGTGGCCTGCTTGAAACGGTCGGCACTGGCCTGCTGTTCCATGGCCTTTTGCATGGATTCGGAGGGTTTTATATCCTGGATCTCCACCGACTGGACATAGATACCCCAGGCAGCAACCTCCTTGGAGATGTTTTCCTGCAGCCTGGCCTTGATGTGCTCCCGCTCGGAGAGGGCGCTGTTCAGGTCCATCTGGCCGATAATGGCGCGCAGCGAGGTCATGACCAGGTTCTGGATGGCATATTCGTAGTTCTGGATTTCATAGACCGCCCGAGTGGGATCGGTGACCTTGATGAAGGCGATGGCGTTGGTGATTATGACCGCATTGTCCTTGGTGATGACCTCCTGGGCTCCGACCGAGAGGACATCACCCTTGGTGGAAACACGATAGGCAACGATATCTATGTACGGAAAGATAAAGTTGAGACCTGGCTTGAGAATGCTGTTGAATTTACCCAGACGTTCTACAATCCACTCCTGCCCCTGAGGGACGGTTTTGACGCCGGCGAACAGTGTTGCTGCAACAACGATTAATAGAATTCCAAAGATAATAACGCCCGGCATGAGAACCCTCCTAGATTTTTGCAACCTTGAGAATCTGACCTTCGATATCCACAACGCGCACCGCGTCACCTACCTTCAGAACCTCTTCGGCATAACAGATCCACTCATCAGCCCCCAGAATAGAGATGCGGAACCTGACCGTGCCGCGACCATAACTGTCGTCTGTGCCATGTATTATAATTCCGGATTCACCTACAATAGCCTCTTTGGATGTGCCAGAATGCGTTCGAACGCCTTTTGGCTTAAAGTACCTGAACCACATGACAGTGAAACAGATTGAGGCCAGAGACCAGAGAAACACCTGCCCTGCAGCGGGGAAAGCGGGCCAGAGAACCTTGAGAACACCAACCACCAGCGCTCCGAGCCCGAACCAGATGATGGTAAATGAAGGCACCAACAATTCCAGTCCGATCAGACAAATACCCAGTATTATCCAGTACCACCATTCAATCAGCATTGACGACATCTCCCGTGGAGAATTTTTCGGCGAGTATATCAGAAACGTGCGGAATCACCTGTATTGTCCCGCATGATAGGAGCTGCGCACATAGGGACCGCTCTCTACATGAGAAAAACCAAGCTCCAAGCCTTTTATATGCAATTGTTCAAAAACATCGGGCTGGATGAATTCCTGCACCGGATAGTGTTTACGGCTTGGCGCCAGGTATTGGCCGATACTCAAATAGCGGCAGCCGGCAAAACGCAAGTCCTTCATGACCTGTACAACTTCCTCTATCCCCTCACCCATACCGAGCATGATGCCGGATTTGGTTTTGATTTCCGGAGCAAGTTCACTGCAGGTCCTCAATACATCAAGCGAGCGCGGATAATCAGCTCCCGCCCGAATATGATAGAGCCTGGGAACAGTCTCGACATTATGCGAAATAATATCCGGTTGTAGCAAAACGATACTTGCAAGGGCGTCTCTATCGTCCTGAAAGTCTGGTATCAGTAATTCTATTCGTGTATAAGGCGAATATAATCTGATTGCCGACACGGTTGCGCAATAGATCGAGGCGCCGCCATCCGGAAGATCGTCGCGGGTTGGACTGGTAATGACCACATGCAGCAACTTCAGGCGCTGCACCGCCTCGGCGACACGGGTTGGCTCTTCCCGGTCCACCGGCAGCGGTTCTGTCTTGTCAACGTTACAGAAACCGCAGCGTCGGGTGCAATGCTTACCAAGGATGAGAAACGTGGCCTGGCCACAGGAAAAGCACTCCGATATATTCGGGCAAAGCGCCTGCTGGCAAACAGTATGCAAGTTGAGTTCACCCAACAGCAGTCTCATGCCGGCCTGGTCACTCTGGTTGACCTTTTTCCGTAGCCATTCCGGCTTGCGCTGAATAATCACTCCACCTCTCCTTGCATATTCCAGCGGTCTGACGAGTATTTTTTCAACATCAATTCCTGCGACAAACGATCTTCCTCCTGTGAAAGATCGCTGACGTAGGTAGCAACTCCCAAATGGTGCCTGAATGCATCAACAAGGAGGCCCTTCAATGTGGTGTGATCCGCAGACACTCCACATTCGGAAAGACTAACGGTATCGTACACATACTCGGGAGATCGGTCTTTCATGTAATGCAGGCCCTGTTGAGCCCGGTTGATAATGGGTATCGAGCCGTGCTGGAATATGACATTTCGTCCGCGGCGCTGGGCATTGCCGCCGATCTTTTTACCGTCGATCAGTATATCGAAAGATTCCTTACCGGCAAAACAGAAGGCAGTGCGCTCGCCCAACCTCTCTGTATTGGAAACCGCATCAATCGCATAGTGAGCATTCAATCCCAGCCTGCGGTAAAAATCAATCAGAAATCCGGTCAGCACACGAAATGAGTCTTTCACGGATGTTGTCGATGGAATCTGTTCAGGGGAACAGACGACGCTGTAGGTTAATTCGTCGGCATGATATATCGTACCTCCACCACTGACACGTCTGACGACCGAAACGGCACTGCTGCAACAGCGATCCAGATCGAGAGCCTCGCCTGAGAACTGAAAACGCCCCAGTGATAAAGACGGCGGATCCCATGCGTAGGTTCTCAGGATCGGAACGGAACGCTCCGCATTAAAGAGACAAAGCAAGGATTCGTCAATTGCCATATTGAGAGAACCGGAGGAGGGTCCGTTATCTATATGGCGCCATGCCTGAGTTGGAAGGTGTTCGGACAATGTACTCGGTTCCTGTCTCCTCGTGAATTTAATCACTATAGCAGATAAAAGTGCGTTGCCCAAGTACCTAGCTCTGACAATACGTCAATACGTGCGTAATCGTCGCTTCACTCTGCCGGAGCAGAGCTTAACTCGACTTTTATCAGCTTAAACGCAATCAGCCCCACCACTCTTTCGAATGATGGGGCTGATCAGTTTTATTCCCGGCGGCGACCTACTCTCCCACACAGCTAC
>JAJYBH010000042.1 GCA_021779135.1 Deltaproteobacteria bacterium | reverse complement strand
AGGTCCCGGGGATCACATCCCTGGAAGTTCAGGCTGCACCACTCGTCAAACAACTCCTCGCCGCTCGTATCTATCAGAGGGATACCGTTCAGACGACAGGTCATGGGTCGCTGGTCATAGACGAGACAGGTGCCTTCCGCGGAGAGCAGCGGACAGGGCCTTTCATCCTCCTCGGGCATCATCTGCTCCCAGTTGTGTTCGGGGATATGATTGAGAACCCAGGGGCGTTGAAAGGCCGGCCATGAATCGGATAGTTCGACCAGAGGCTCAACCGCCTTCAGATGCACTGCCTGTTGAACGGCGAGCGGCAGACGGTCAAAGCCGCGCTTCAGGCACAGGGCATCCAGCAGGGTAATATCGAATAAACCGCGGCAACAGGCCGAACATCCCTGGTGGCACGCAATCAGTCCGGGATGTCGTGACAGACACGTCTCGAACCATTCATCCACCTCTCCCAGCAGGCTTTCATATCTGTCGAGCAGATCGTTCATTGCGTCACCGCCTTAAGACAACTGTACCGCTTACGGAAATTATAGCACCACAAGCGGCACACAAAATAAGAATCTACACGTGTTAGAGCAATCTACTTGAGAGACAGGACAAATTCGACCAGCCCTTCCACCTGCTCGGGATTAACCTGGCTGCTAAATGCCGGCATGCCGCCCGGACGGCCAGCGGAAATACTCTTGGCAATATCCAGGCGCGTCTTGCCGTACTTGTAGGTGGAAGCGGTCAGGTCCGGGCCCACACCTCCCTTCCCGTTTTCGCCGTGGCAGGCGCTACAGTGGCTAGCGAACAGTTGCTTGCCCTCTGCAATGTACGCTTCAACCTTGTCTCCGCTCCCCTGATAGCCCCCACCGCTGGCTTCAACCGCTTTGTGCGCGGCCTGTTTCTTCTCGGATAGCGCCCGCCTGGCAGAATCCGCCTCGGATTGCGAACTCCAGCCACTGAACAGGTAATGCCCCATGAATGCAACGCCCCAGATCACAAGCACCGCAAAAAGGATTGTAAAGATCCGGGGCATGCGCTTTTCATCGCGATATTTGATTCCATCGTAATCATGCTGTTCTGACATTATCCACTCCTTGCAAGGAATTAGTCGTCCTTGAGCATCCGGTACTTGGGTCCTTCAAGCTTTCGTTTGCGTTTCTTTCCGAGGGTCGCCACGGTGATCGCCATCAGAATCGCCAGCAGCAGCGCCGTCAGCAGCAGGAAAACGAGCCGGCCGTCAATCATCATGCTTGCCCAGCTTGATCAGGGTTACCATCTTCCAGATCTTCTGCTCGTCAAGAGAACTGCCAAAGGATGGCATGCCTCCCCTCCCGTTCGAAATAATGGCAAACAGTTCGGCATCGGATTTGGCGGAACCTCTCAAGGATGGCCCAATATTTCCCTGGCGGTTTTCACCGTGGCAGACCGCGCAATCCTTGGCAAACAGTGACAATGCCTCGGCCTTGACACCCTTCAGATCACTGTAGGGATTTTTCAGGTTGCCCGTGGGCTGGGTTGCTGCCTCAGCCTTTTTTATCGGGATGTCGGTCCCCAGCTTGCGCATATAGGCAACGATGGCATCCATTTCGGTCTTGCCTTTCACCTCGTCCAGATCGCCCTGGGTGTAGGGAAACTTGAGCAGTTTCATCTTGCGCTCGGTGTAGGTTGTATCCAGCGGCTGATTCAAGAAGGCGTAGGACGGCATGTTCGAGGCCGGTACGACCGATTGCGGATTCTCCAAATGCTTGCGATGCCAGGCCCCCATCGGGTCGGGGAACTTCAGTCCGATATGGGCCAGGTCGGGTCCGGTGCGCCGGGAACCCCACAAAAAGGGACGGTCATAGACGAATTCGCCGGACTTGGAATAGGTTCCACCGTAGCCGTAACGCTCCACATCGGCGGCCAGGGTGCGGACGGTCTGGGAATGACAGTTGTTGCACCCTTCGCGCATATAAATGTCGCGTCCCTCCTGCTGCAGCGGGGTATAGGGCTTCACCCCGGCAATCAGGTCACCGGGGCCGTTGATCCACTTGAATGGGACAATCATGGTGACCGTCGTGCCGACCATGATCACAAGAAAGGCCAGGATTATGAAGATAACGGGATTCTTTTCCAGCATGGCATCGTCCTCGTCAGGTTTGGATTGGTTTCAGGGCTGCGAAGCCCGGGAAAGCTGGGTGTTCCCTTTTTCAGCAGTCTTGTAGATGTTGTAAATGAACACCACCAGGCCCGCCAGATAGATGAAGCCGCTGACAGCCCGCATCTTGTAGTAGGGGAATATGGCTATCATGGTTTCCATGAAGCTGTAGTGCAGTGTACCGTCAGGGTTCGTGGCCAGCAGCATGCTTCCCTGCTGAACACCGGCGACCCACATGGTGATCGAGTAGACCAGCTGACCGACCAGCACCAGCCAGAAGTGCGTATCGGCCAGCTTGACGCTGTAGATGTCGGTATCGTACATCTTTGCCACGGTATAATAGATAGCGGCAAAAAGCACCATGGAAACCCAGCCCAGCGCCCCCATGTGGACATGACCGGGAACCCAGTCAGTATAGTGTATGAAGGCGGAGAAGGTGCGGATCGCCTGCATCGGTCCCTGCAGGGTCTGCAGACCGTAAAACGTAATGCCGCAGATCAGGAATTTGACCAGATAATTGGTCTTCATCTGTTCCCACTGGCCGTTCATGGTCAGGTAACCGTTAAAGACAGCTCCCCAGGAAGGTGCGATCAGCATGATCGAGAAGGCCATGGCCAGGGTCTGGATCCAGTCCGGTACCGGCGTCCAGAGCAGGTGGTGCGCGCCGGTCCAGAGGTACATGAAGATCAGCGACCAGAAGGCGATGATCCCCATGCGGTGGCTGAAGATCGGGTTGCCGGTCACCTTGGGGAGATAATAGTAAAAGATGGCCAAAGGCGGTGCGGTCAGCACCATGGCTACGGCGTTGTGGCCATACCACCACTGCACGTTGGCATCATTAGTGCCGGCGAAGATCGAATAGGATTTGAAGAAATTGAGCGGTACACCCAGGTTATTGATGACGTAGAGGACCGTTACCCCCACCAGGGCAGCCATGATGTACCAGAGCGAGATATACATCTGCTCTTCTCTGCGCTTGAGGATGGTCATGAAGACGTTGATCGAGAACAGCACCCAGATAATGGCAACTACGATTGCCAGCGGCCATTCCAGTTCGGCGTATTCCTTGGTGCGGTTGTACCCCATGGCCAGCGACACGGCAGCCGAGGCAATGCCGATATTGAAGAGCCAGAGGGTCAGCCGTGCCAGTCCCGGGCTCCAGAGTGGTGTCCTGGTGAGTCGCTGGGTGATATAGAAAAACAGGCCGATAAAACTGCCGATGCCCCAGCCGAAGATGCCGGCATTGGTATGAATCGGCCGCAATCTCCCGTAGGTCAGATAGGGCGCCACATTCAATTGCGGCCAGACCAGTTGCAGGGAGATCAGGATACCGACCAGGACGGCCACCGTACCCCAGATGATGCTCCAGATGATGAAACCTTTTACCGAATCATCAATATACCGCGTTGGTGCATTCATGCTTCCGCTCCTTTTAATGGATATCATTGAAATACAGATAGTCGACAAATCGATTCTGCAACTTCAAAATAGTACCATGAAATGGATTTATTGCACGACTAATGGGGTGTTTTCAGGATTTATTCTTATCAGAAGGGGATGCTGTGAAAGCATTTCCGGGCTGTATTCTGCTGAAGGGAAGTGCAGTCATCGCCGCGACATGCGGAGATGACTGCACTGAGTCGAGAGATTAGCGGAGCGTTGTGTCAGTAGGCATCGGAATTGCCCAATACCTCCTCGCTGGTGACCCTGCCCCTGAAGATTCGATAGACCCAGATTTTATAACAGATAACGGTCGGCACGCAGATTGCCGCCACGACCGTCATAATCTTGAGGGTCAACAGACTGGACGAGGAATTGAAGATCGTCAGATTGGAGGCCGGGTCGATGCTGGAAGGAATCATATTGGGGAACAATCCGGTTACACCGGTAAAGACCACAAACAAGATGGTCAGACAGGAGAATATGAAGGCTTTGCCTATTTCGTTCTTACCGGCAAATACCTTCACCAGTAGTAGAGATACGACCGCAATAACCGGAATGATCAGCAGGACAGGCACATCCATATAATTGTTGTAGAGTTTGGTTGCAGGCCAGGTATAGGCGAGGAACACCACCGCAACCACCAGCAGGGCGGGCCAGATCTTATTGGCCATGGCAGCAGCACGATCGCTCAACTCACCCACTGTTTTCAGAGCAATATAGAGTGAGCCGTGCACGGCAAACAGCAGCACAAACAGTACGCCGGTGACCAGGCCATAGGGATTCAGCAGCCCGATAAGCGATCCATCGTATGAAAACTGCAGGGAGGTAAAGTCATTACGCATGGGGATGCCCTTGAAGATGTTGCCGAAAGCGACCCCGAACAGCAGGGCCGGCAGGAAACTGGAGACCAGTATGGCCTTGTCCCACAGGCTTTTCCAGATAACCCCGTCAAGTTTCCCACGAAACTCAAACGACACCCCCCGCACTATCAGGGCGAACAGGAGAAGAATCAGGGCCGAATAGAGGTTGCTGAACATGAGCGCATAGGTTGTCGGGAAGGCGGCAAACGTTGCTCCTCCGGCGGTGAGCAGCCACACCTCGTTGCCATCCCATACCGGTCCCACCGCATTGATGAGGACGCGTTTCTCCGTGTCGCCCTTTGCGATGAAGGTCGACATGAAACCGGTCCCCAGGACAAAACCATCCAGCATGAAATATACCGCCCACAGCACACTCCACAAAACAAACCAGGTAATTTGGAAGATAGATATATCCATGGCTTATGCCCTCCCCTGCATGTCGATGAGGTTGGAAAGATCTTTATCGGGGCCCTTCTTGGCGTATTTGACCAGCAGAAAAATGTCAACGGCACCCAGCAGGCCGTACAGCACGATGAAACCCAGAAGTGACAATGCAACCTGTGTGGCGGTTACTG
Source organism: Deltaproteobacteria bacterium (assembly GCA_021779135.1). Lineage (GTDB taxonomy): Bacteria > Desulfobacterota > Desulfuromonadia > Geobacterales > Pseudopelobacteraceae > CAIPTY01. The sequence continues at coordinate 20,170 of JAJYBH010000042.1, read as the reverse complement.
ATTTGGATACGGCATCGGTCGTTTTCATAACCCCATAGACTATCCAGGGTTGCCGCCCCAATTCGGCGACGAGCCAACCGAACTGTTCAGCCAGATACGGCACCGGGATAGCAAAAACCATCAGGGTCAGAAAGGCGCGGTTATCAATGAAGTTCTTCCGGCGGGACAGAAAAATACCCGCCAGGCTGGCCAGTATCATGAAGGTACCCAAACCGGCCATCAACCTGAAACTGAGAAAGACAGGGGTAACCGGGGGACGGAGTTCTGGAGGGAAAGACTTCAAACCTTTGATTTCTGCATTTGCGTCGTGGAAGGCCAGCAGGCTGAGGGCATTGGGGACGCATACCTGTTCAACAGAATTGCACTCCCGGGCAACGTCGGGAAAGAGGAGCAGATTCATGCCGACACCGCGCTTTGTTTCCCACTGAGCCTCCATTGCGGCAAATTTGGTCGGCTGTGTTCTGGCAATTTCGACAGCGTGGAAGTCGCCGCTGATCCCAACAATAACCGAGGCAACGAAGGCCCATACAGCTGCCATTTTGAATGAACGGGTAAAGAAATTCACTTCATTCTTGTGAAGCAGGTGCCAGGCAGAAACCCCCATGATGAGAAATGCCGCCAAGGCATAGCCCGAAAGAAGTGTATGTGAAAACTTTATCCATCCGTAGGGATTGGTGACCACCGCCAGGAAATCAGTCATTTCTGCCCTGCCATTGCGAAGGACGAAACCGACCGGCTTCTGCATCCAGGCATTGGCAAGCAGAATGAAAAGCGCGGAGAGATTGGTGGCAATCGCTGCCAGCCAGATTGAGAGCGCATGGACTTTTTTTGATATTTTTTTCCAGCCGAAGATCCATACACCAATAAATACAGACTCGAGAAAAAAGGTCAGCGTAGCCTCGATAGCCAGTGGTGCGCCAAAAATGTCCCCAACATAACGGGAATATTCGGCCCAGTTGAGGCCAAACTGAAATTCCATGGTTATTCCGGTAACAACACCCAGGGCAAAGTTGATCAGAAACAGCTTGCCCCAGAATTTGGTCATGCGCAGCCAGGTCTCGTCACCGGTCGTCACATACTTGGTCTCCATCCAGGCTGTCATTATGGACAGCCCAAGCGTAAGCGGAACAAAGATCCAATGAAACATGCAGGTTGCCGCAAACTGAATTTGACTGAGCGTGACTACATTCATACTTTCCCCCTTGTAGATGTGTAATGCCGCAAGCTCGTGACCTGCTGTACTGGATGGTGTTTCGGTGTTTCTTGCCCCTTCGAATCTTAAGCGTACAAATAGGAGCTTTTTAGTCTTTTAGTGGAAAATGAACTGGATGTCAACAAAAATATTGACAGCGGAATACTGCCTCGGTTTAGAGCGGCCCGTTACAGCCGGAGCACGGTATCACCCAGTCCCAGGCAGGCGGGACGGTGACTGACTACCAGCACGGTCGTATCTCGCGTGGTTCGCAAGCGTCTGTTCAGGCGGGCGACTACTTCGCGTTCGGTTGCGGCATCCAGGCCTTCGGTGGGCTCGTCCAGAAGGAGAATGGGGACATCCTTGAGCAGGGCCCGCGCAAGGGCAATGCGCCGGGCCTCACCGCCGGAAACGGCTGAGCCGCCAACCCCGACCGCGGTATCCAGTCCCGATGGCAGCCCGGCAACCCATGCGTCCAGACAGCTGTCACTGAGAGCCTGAAGAACAAGCTGCTCATCGGCAGACGGGTTTCCCAGCATAATATTATCCCGGATCGAGCCGTTAAACAGGTGGGGATGTTGCGGAACCGCCGCGATCATGCCGAGGAGGGTCTCTTTGGACAGATCCCTGATTTCTACGCCTCCCACGGTGATACTTCCCTCATAATTGCGGAACCGGAGCAGGATTTCCAGCAGGAGGCTTTTTCCGACTCCGCTGCTGCCGGTCAGCACCAGGCTGCCGCCGGTGGGTACCGTCAGAGAGATGTCTCGCAAAACCGGCCTTCCAGGCAGATACGAAGCGGATACATTCGTGAAGCAGATTCCGTTATCGGCAGGCATTTCACCAGACAGCGGGTTGTCAGGTACCGGAATGGGGGCGTCAGCCAGTTCGAAGACACGGTCGGCCGACTCCCGAGCAGCCGGCAACATTAGCAGGGCCGCGGGCAGCAGGCCGGCAGCTTCGAAAATTGCCGCTGAAAACAGCAGCAGCATCACGAGATTCGGAGGGGGTATCTGCTGAGCGGCCACCTGCATACTGCCGGTCAGGAGTACCGCGGCCACCCCGGCGCCGGCGAATAGTGACATTCCGGCGAGAGAAAGGGCATTGATTCGACCGAGACGCTCCTGCTCCCTGATTACCCCTGCCGAAAGGTTATCCACCACAACGGCTTGACGCTCGATAGCCCCCAGCAGAATCAGCTCTTCGACGCCCTGGAGCCCTTCCGTCACGCTGTTGCGCAGCTCCGCGGCCAATACGGCGGATCTCCTGCCCGGCTCTTCCGATAAGCTCCGAACAACGAGCGGTAGCCCGATTCCGGCGAGCAGCAGAAACAGCAGCATTATCAGGGCTGATGGCGGACTGAACCAGGCGAGAAATACGAGAGCCGCGGCTATTGAAATAATACCGACCGCCAGCGGCGCAAAGATTTTCAGGTACAGCGTTTCCAGTGCATCCACATCGGCCCGCAACCGTCCGGCAACATCGCCGCCCGCATAGCGTTCCAGGCAGGCCGGGGACAGCGGCTCAAAGCGCTTGAACAGCCAGACCCGCAGTTCCGCAAGGATCCTGAAGGTCGCCTCGTGGGTTACCAGCCTCTCTGCATAGCGGCCCACGGTTCTGGCTATGGCCAGAAAACGGATGCCGGCCGAGGGGAAAAAGTAATTGAAGGCAACGCCGCTGCTGCCGGAAACGGCCATGGAGGCGATAAACCAGCCCGAGACCGCCATGAGCAGGGTATTCGCGGCAATCACCGCCACACCCAGCACGATCCCGGCCACCATCCAGAGCCACTGCTTCCGCGATATTTCCAGAAATCGGAGAAGCCGGATCACGCCGCAACCTCGCATGAAGACAGAAAGACTGTCGGTGAAACCACCCGCTCCAGGCGGCCGGCTACCATTTCCGCAACCCTTTCGGCGCAGGCCAGGGTCTGCTCGCGATGACTGATGATCAGAACCGTTCGGTCCCGGGTCACGCGTTCGAGAGCCGCCAGGACCAGACGTTCGTTTTCCGGGTCAAGGCCGGCCGTCGGTTCATCCAGCACCAGCAGTGTTGCCTGGCACAGATAGGCCCTGGCGAGGGCCAGCCGCTTCAATTCGCCCCCGGACAAACCTGCGCCGCGATCGCCCAGCACTGTGTCCAGGCCGTGAGGAAGGCATCCGATTATTTCGCCGGCGACAGCGGCCTCAAGGGCCATACAAATCTGCCCCTCGTCGGCATCCGGTCTGCCCAGGCAGAGATTTTCCCGAACAGTGCCCGATGTAAAGAATGGCGCCTGGGGTACCCAGGCCAGCATGGAGCGCCAGCAGTCCGGCTCCAGCATCTTCAGATCCTGTCCGTTGACGAGGATCCGCCCCGATTCGGGTCTGGCCAGCCCCACCAGGAGCCGTGCCAGGGTAGACTTGCCCGCCCCGCTCTCCCCCGCCAGCGCGGTGATGCTGCCGGCCGGCAATTCCAGGTCAACGTCGCTTATTCCACCTCTGTTGGCGCCATAACGGAAAGAAACCCCTTCAAATATGATTGCCGGGGGACCTGCCGGGGGAATCAGGGTTCCCGCGAAACCTTCCGGCAGCGGTTTGGCCAAGAGCGGCGCGATCCGTTCGGCGGCAGCCACCCCCTGCATCCTGGCGTGATACGAGAGCCCCAGGTTGCGCAACGGCAGGTAGAATTCCGGGGCCATGAGCAGTACAAAAAGCCCCTCCCGCAGGGTAACTACCCCCCACAGCAGCCTGAAGCCGATGATAACCGCGACCACCGCCGTCCCGACGGTGGCGAAGAACTCCAGGGTGAAGGCTGACAGGAACGCCACGCGCAAAACTGCCATGGTAGCGACGCGGTATTCTTCCGATACTCGCGCCACGACAGTCGCTTCCTTTTTTGCGGCGCCGAAGATGATAAGGTCCGGCAAACCCTGCACCAGATCGAGCAGATGCCCGGCCATGCGGGAGAGACGGCCCCATTGTCGGCGATGGAGGCTTTCGGAACCGCGACCGATCAGAATCATGAACAGGGGGATACAGGGGGCCGAGAAGAGCAGCACGAGGCCGGAGCGCCACTCGAATGGGACAAGAATGACCAGAAACATGGACGGCAGGAGCGCCGCCAGGAACAGTTGGGGGAGAAAGCGGGTAAAATAGGGTTCCAGCTCGTCAACGCCCCTGGTGACGGTTTCAATCAGGGGCCCGGTTTCGTTTCCCGCCAGGCCAGCCGGTCCCAGGGACTGTAGCTTGCGGTACAGCTGGCTGCGAACCGACCGTTTGACACTGGCCGCGGCTCTTGCTGACGTGGTCTCCAGCAGGTACGTGCACAGGGCACGTCCCGCGGCCAAAAGAACAAGCAGCCCGGCAAGTGGCAGGACCGACGATACGCCTTCACCCTGCATGACGACACGTTGACAGGCCGAGGCCAGCTGGTATGCCTGTGCAACAACCAGCAGTCCTATTGCGACGGACAGGCCCAGGATGTAAAACAATGGCCGACGGATCTTTCTGGCCTCTGCGAACAACCACTGCTCGGCACTGTTGTCTCGGCGGGTACTGCTGTCGCCGTCATCACCATCTTCTGGAAGTTCAGTCATGGTGCGCACTGTGGACAGAGACGGGGGCTATTCCCATTCAATGGTGGCAGGCGGTTTGCTGGAGATATCATAGACGACGCGATTGATGCCCTTGACCTCGTTGATGATCCGGCCGCTGATGCGGGCCAGGTCTTCATAGGGCATCGGATACCATCCGGCGGTCATGAAGTCCTTTGTCTCGACGGCGCGCAGCGCAACCACGTATTCATACGTGCGGCCGTCCCCCATGACGCCGACGCTCTTGACCGGCAGGAACACGGCAAAAGCCTGGCTGATCTTCTCGTAATGACCGCTGGCGTAGAGTTCCTCTATGTAGATGGCGTCGGCCCGACGGAGTATGTCGGCATATTCCTTTTTTACCTCGCCGAGGATGCGAACACCCAGACCCGGACCGGGAAACGGGTGTCTCCAGACCATCTGATGCGGCAGACCCATCTCTTCACCGATGGCACGAACCTCATCCTTGAAAAGCTCGCGCAAAGGCTCAAGCAGTTTCAGCTTCATATACTCCGGCAGTCCGCCGACGTTGTGGTGGCTCTTGATATTGTGAGCCTTGCCGGTCTTGGCGCCGGCTGATTCGATCACATCCGGATAGATCGTCCCCTGGGCCAGCCAGTTTGCATCTTGGATTCGCTTTGACTCTTCCTCGAAAATATCGACAAAAAGACCGCCGATAATCTTGCGCTTTTTCTCCGGATCGCTCTCCCCGGCCAGCGCGGACAGGAAGCGCAGTTCCGCATCAACCCGGATCACCTTGACGCCCAGGTTTTCAGCAAAGGTCGCCATCACCTGATCGCCTTCTCCCAGGCGCAGCAGGCCGTTATCGACAAATACGCAGGTCAGTTGATCACCTATGGCGCGGTGTATCAGAGCGGCGGCCACGGAAGAATCCACCCCTCCCGAGAGACCGAGAATGACACGGTCATCGCCAACCTGCCTGCGGATACGTTCAACTGCATCTTCGATAATCTGCCCGGGTGTCCATTGTCCGGTACATCCGCAGATCGTGCGGACAAACGTATTGATCAGCATCTCACCCCGCGGGGTATGGTTCACCTCGGGATGAAACTGCACACCGTACAGGTTCCGGCTGACGTTCTGAATAGCGCAGACCGGGGCATTTGCTGTTGCGGCGATTGTCTCGAAACCGGTCGGCATACGGGACACATGGTCGCCATGGCTCATCCAGACCGGGCTCTTGCCGTCGATAAAAAAACCTTCGAATAGAGGCCCAGGATGACCGGCAACCAGCAGGTCTGCATGTCCAAATTCACGTTTTCCGGCCGACACGACCTCGCCGCCGAAATGCCGGGACATCAGCTGCATGCCGTAGCATATCCCCAGAACCGGCACACCCAGATCAAACAATTCCTCGGCAACGGTGGGCGCCCCGCTCTCGTACACGGATTTCGGACCGCCCGAAAGGATGATTCCGGACGGCGCAAAGGAACGGATGGCTGTCAAATCCATATCAAAAGGATGCAGTTCACAATAGACATGGGCTTCACGAACCCGGCGGGCGATCAGTTGCGTGTACTGGGAACCGAAATCGAGGATCAGGATCTTCTGGCTGTGGATATCAGACATGCAATACCTTTTCTTGACCGTAATAGAGAGTTTGCAGTGGTAAAACTAATTTCCTACCCGATAGTTGGGCGCTTCCTTCGTAATCGTCACGTCGTGGACGTGAGACTCCTTGAGACCAGCGCCGGTAATACGGATGAATCGTCCTTTGTTCTGTAGTTCTTCAATTGTTCCGCAGCCGGTATAACCCATGCCGGAACGCAATCCGCCCAACAACTGGTGTATATTGGCCGAGAGCGGTCCGCGCAGAGGAACCATCCCCTCGATCCCTTCCGGAACGAGCTTGACATCGTCGCCTACCTCGGACTGGAAGTAGCGATCCTTGCTGCCGTCCTTCATGGCGCCGATGGATCCCATACCGCGATAGGTCTTGTAGGTTCTGCCCTGGTACAGAACCGTGTCACCGGGTGATTCCTCGGTACCGGCAAACAGCGATCCGATCATGATACAGTCGGCGCCGGCGGTAACCGCCTTGGGCAGGTCTCCGGAATACTTGATGCCGCCGTCGGCAATGACCGGAATCCCATATTTGTGGGCAATCCGGGAGCACTCATGAATAGCCGTGATCTGCGGAACCCCCACCCCGGCGACAACCCGGGTGGTGCAGATGGACCCTGGCCCGATACCGACCTTGATGCCGTCCACACCAGCCTTGATCAGCGCTTCGGCCGCCTCGGCGGTGGCAATATTGCCAGCAATGATTTCCACCCCGGGAAATGTGGCTTTTGCCCTGATCACGGCTTCGATAACCCCCTGGGAATGGCCGTGGGCCGTATCGATGACGATGACATCAACGCCGGCCTTGATCAGGGCATCCATACGCGCCTCCATTTCGGCGGTCGGGCCAACGGCCGCCCCCACCCTGAGACGCCCCAGGCTATCCTTACAGGCATTAGGATACTTTTTAACTTTTTCGATATCCTTGATGGTAATCAGGCCCTTAAGAAATCTATCCTCATCCACCACTAAAAGTTTTTCCACCCTGGTGTGCTTGAGATGCTCCTTGGCCTGTTCCAGCGTTGTCCCGACATCAACAGTTACAAGGTTGCGTTTTGTCATGCGGGCTGAAATCGGCAGATTATAATCCGTTTCAAAACGCAGATCACGATTGGTTAGAATACCAACCAGCTTGCCGTTGGCCTTGGTAACCGGCACCCCCGAGATCCGGTAGCGCTGCATGATATCCAGGGCTTCACTGATTTTCTGGGTGGGTCTCATGGTGATCGGATCCACAATCATGCCGGATTCACTCTTTTTGACCTTGTCAACCTCGTAGGCCTGCTCTGCTATGGTCAGGTTCTTGTGGATGATACCGAGACCACCTTCACGAGCCATGCAAATAGCAGTACGCGCCTCGGTCACCGTATCCATGGCGGCACTGACAAGGGGGATATTCAGGTGGATATTGCGGGAAACACGGGTAGTCAGATTGGCATCGCGGGGCAGAATCAGAGAGTGGGCGGGTACCAGAAGAACATCATCAAAGGTCAAGCCTTCAGACAGTTTATCGTAGGGCATGGGGAGACTCCTCGCAAATTGATAATTTGATCTAAGTTAGTACAGTGGATAATGCTAGTCAAGAGCAAAGGAGTTAAAACAACCACACATTCGTATACGCCTGCAGCAGCAGAGCAGCTGGCCTGATCCTAACTTTCATCAACCAGTTCGCTACACTTCGAACAAAACCTCAAATGAGGTACTTTAAAACGAAATGGGGTTGGATTTTTTTTGCACTCAAGCTTTTCTTCACAATAGTGTCTGTATATTCAGCTAGATACATATTTATAACTAATGGCACAACTAATGCAAATAACACCTACATAAGAAGCAACACCATTCAAAAGGAGATTTAATCATGAAAAAAGTATTGTCAACCATCGTAGCAGCTCTGGTCGCCGTTTCTTTCGCAGGTATCGTTTTCGCTGCTGAGCCAGAAGCTCCTGCAATGCCTGCCGGCCACCCTCCCGTAGCTGAAAAAGCTGCTGCCAAGCCTGTTAAAAAAGCAAAAAAAGCCAAAAAAGCAAAAAAAGCCAAGAAAGCCGCAGAGAAAAAAGAAGCCGCACCTGCTGAAGCTCCTGCCGCAAAGTAAGCAACACTTCAGTGAATTACAAAAAAGCCGCATCTAACCGATGCGGCTTTTTTTATGCTTATTCAAACTTCAACAACCCTACCCAGCCAGGCACCCTATTTCTGGGACGCCTCCAATGCCTGTTGTATGTCGGCAATAATATCATCTACACACTCAATACCGATCGAAAGACGAATGAAATCAGCCGTCACACCAGAGGCTTGCTGTTCTTCCTCGGAAAGCTGCTGATGTGTTGTAGAGGCCGGGTGAATAACCAGGGACTTCGCATCGCCGATATTGGCCAGGTGAGAAAGAAGTTTGACGTTGTCTATGAAGGCCTTTCCGGCCGGCAAACCACCCTTAATGCCGAAGCCGATGATGGCGCCTTCACCTTTTGGCAGATATTTTTTGGCCCTGGCGTGGTCCTTGTGGCTGGCAAGTCCGGGATAATTGACCCAGGATACGAGTGGATGCTTTTCCAGCCAGGCCGCAACCGCACGAGCGTTTTCGACATGGCGGGGCATGCGGACATGCAATGTTTCCAGACCCTGAAGGAACTGGAAGGCGTTGAAGGGGGAAAGACAGGCACCCATGTCGCGCAGCAGCGAGAGCCTCATCCGCAAAATGTACGAGAGATTACCCAATGCTTCCCAGAAAATGAGGCCATGATACGAGGGATCCGGTTCGCTGAATTCCGAGAATTTGCCATTATTCCAGGGGAAGGCTCCTCCATCCACAACTGCGCCCCCGATGCTTGTTCCATGACCTCCGATAAACTTGGTCAAGGAATAGACGACAATATCTGCGCCATGCTCCAGCGGCTTGAACAGATAGGGTGTCGTAACGGTATTATCAACCACAAAAGGGATGCCGGCTTCTCGGGTTATCTTGCCGATGGCTTCAAAATCATCGACATTGTTTTTTGGGTTTCCAACGGACTCGGTATAGACAAGACGAGTGTCATCATCGATCGCCCGGCGGACATTTTCAGGATCCGATGTATCAATGAATTTAACCGTTATGCCAAGCCTGGGGAGTGTATAGTGGAACAGGTTATAGGTGCCGCCATACAGATAGTTGGATGATATTATATTCTGCCCCGCCCGGGCAATATTGAGAACCGCGTAGGTAATGGCGGCTTGGCCGGATGCCACGGCAAGAGCCCCGATCCCTCCATCCAATGCGGCCAGACGCTGTTCCAGCACATCGGTGGTTGGGTTCATCAAGCGGGTGTAGATGTTGCCGAACTCCTTTAGGCCAAAAAGGTTGGCTGCATGCTCCGAACTTTTAAAGACATACGAGCTCGTCTGATAGATGGGAACCGCTCGCGACAGGCTGGCCGAGTCAGGTGTTTGACCTGCATGTAGGGCAAGTGTTTCAAGCGATAGTGGAGTCTTTGACATGATTGAATCCTCCTGCTTTATGGGGTTAATAATTGTTCTGAAGTTATATTTCCCTTCCAACCAAGTCAAGTATATAGTTTTGTGTAAGACAAAACCATGGATTTAATCGGTTGGAGGGGCTGGTTAGACGCGGGATTCCAAAGGACATCCATCCCGAGGCGCAGGTCTGCGGCTAAATGGTGATAGTCTCTCCGGGACGGAGACGCTCACGTGGAGGGTTGCGGGAAGAATCAAATGACGCTGCCAGAAGATAGAAGAAAAACGAGACCATGCAGATAATCATTACAAACAGCGGCAGTATCCGAATTCCGGCATCTCTCGGGTTTCTTTGAAGCACGAGGCCAAAGGCCGTCAACACCACGCCATAGCCACCCATGGCGGCAGCCCAGAAAATACCCAAGCGGTAGAAGCGCATCTCGGCATCAAGAGAAAGTGATAGAATTTCAGCGACTCGGTCATGGTAAAAACTGGCCAGAATTATCAACACCAGGGCCGCCAGCACCAGACGCATCCCATTGCGAATCGAGCGCTTACGCATTGGTACCCTCTCCGTGGCAGCTCATTTTTCGCACCACGATACATCCCCAAGACCCGGCCGGAGAACGATGGGGGCGTCACCTACCAGACTGACTACCGAACTGACATCAGTCATCAAAATGTCTCCATCGACAATATAGTCCAATTGATTGCCAAACGTTCTGTCTATAACAATCGGGTCGCCGACAGGTTCCTCGCCTGACAGGTTGGCGCTGGTGGTGATTATCGGATTGCCCAGGGCGAGCACCAGGTCGGTGCAGATGCGATTGTCGGGAATCCTGATTCCTACTGTTTTTTGACGGGTCAACAGCAGGTCGGGCACATCCCGAGTTGCCTCCAGGACAAAGGTATAGGGTCCGGGAAGGTAGCGTTTCAGGTACTTGAAAGCAACGTTGCTGACCCGCGCATACCTCGTCACCTCGGATAGTGAGGAACAGATGAATGAAAAGGGCTTGTTGCGTTCGCGCTCCTTCATGCGGTAGATACGCTCGATCCCCTTTTTGTTGAAAATGGAACAGCCGATACCATAGGTGGTATCGGTCGGATAGGCGATAATGCCGCCATCCCGCAAACACTGGGCAACACGGTTGATCTGATAAGGCTGCGGATATTCGGGATCGATGGTGAGTATCATGTGGGTATTCCAGTTACGACGTGCGTGTATTGGACATCAGTTTAATTAAGATACCAGGATCGGCCCGACTCAATCAACTGCTAAAAATACAGCCGCTTACATAATGCAAGCGGCTGTATATCACACCGGAATCAATTGACCAAGCTACTCGGTTATTAAGAGTTATTTCCTCTCGTAGCCCAATGCGTCATGGCAGCTAACCGTACAGTTTCCACCCTTGGGGGTGGTCGTGTAGGTAATCGTGACCTCATCCTTGCCGTTGGTTCCTTTGGGGCGTATCAGATGAAGCTGGGAGCTGGCATGCGCATCATGGCAGCTCAGACAGGGGATTGCGGCCCCTTGCTCACCAGCATGAACATAATGGAGGTTGTTGGTCCCGTCACGAAAGCCGTTCTTGGTCGTCTCTTTCTCAGTCACGAGAGACTTTTCATGGCACTCAAAGCAAAGTTGATTTGCCGGCATACCTAGCTGGTACTTGAAGTTGGAAACGTGCGGGGCATGGCAAGCAAGGCAGTCATTGTCCATGATCGGCGGGTGGACGCTCTTCTGGTTGGACTGATTTTCGTGGCACTCGTAACAGATCTTGGAACTCTTGTCCTTGACACCATAGATACTGTGATCGAGCTGATGGTTACCACCGGTTACCGTATGGCAGGGAGAACACTCCTTATCCGCCAGTCCGCCATGAACAAAAGGAGCAGTGACTTTGCTGCGGTGGCACTTGGCGCAGAGTTTTCCGCTTTTTGCATCAACGGTGCCTTTGGATTCAGCAGCCGATACGTGTGAATGGAAACCCAGTCCAACAAGAAATGCCAGCGTGATAGCAATACACATCTTTTTCATTGTGGTCACCTTTGCCTGTTTTGAATTGATCCGTGGAGCGGATAGAGAATTTAATTTGATTTAAATAACACAACTTGGAAAAATGTCAAAGAAAAGGTTGTAAACAACCGGCGTACTCCTTGGAGATACGTGGGTCGGGCGACTTGTATACAAAAACCGGCCCATGCTCAGGAGTCATGACTCCAAACACGGGCCGGTTTCACCAGCTAAGCAAGCTGGCTGTCTATTGGCAGGGGTACCTGGATTCGAACCAAGAGATGACGGCGTCAGAGGCCGTTGCCTTACCGTTTGGCGATACCCCTAAAAAATGAAACTTCCTTGTAGCAAAGAGACATGCCGGTCGTCAAGCATTTATTGTTTCCGCGCCATCGCGGCCCCAGCCTCAATGGCCTTGATATTGCCGGGAATCAGGCGGTGGTTACGTTCCGGCAACACTTTCTTCAGTGCTTCTTCAAGCGACGATTGAGCCAGGGCACCGCTCCTGGCGGCATAGGCGCCACATGCTACCATGTTGACCATGCGCACATCGCCCAGGTCAAGAGCGATCTGGTTCATCGGTACACAAAAGATCTCGACCCCGGAAAGTTCCACACCACCGCACTCGACCAGTGACGAGTTGACGATGCAGGTCCCCCCTTGCCTGACCATGGCCGCATACTTGTCGAAGGAGAGCTGATTGAGAATCAGCGACACTGACGGATGGCCGACCACGGGCGATCCGGTGTCACCATCGGCAAACACTACGGTACACATGGCCGACCCGCCCCGTTTTTCCACGCCATAGGCCGGAAGAAACGAGACATTCTTTCCTTCGTGTATGGCGGCATAGGACAAAAGGTTGCCGGCCATCAGCACACCCTGCCCCCCGTAACCGGCTATGAACACATCGTGACGCATGAAGACACTCCGATATTACAGATTTCCTTTATTTTTATACACATTGAGCGGAAAATAGGGGATCATCTCGTCTGTCAGGCGCTGGTTGGCCTGCAGTGAATTCATGCCCCAGTTAGTCGGACAGGCAGAAAGCACCTCGATGAACGCGAAACCCTTACCCTCGACCTGATAGCGGAAGGCGGTATTGATAATCTTTTTTGCCTGGAGGACATTTTTGGGACTGTTGACCGCCACTCTGGCCGAGAACGCCACGCCATCCAGATTGGAAAGCAGCTCCGCCATCTTGAAAGGAGCCCCGTCATTGCTGATGTCGCGACCCTCGGGGGATGTGGAGGTCTTCTGGCCCGGCAGGGTGGTGGGTGCCATCTGGCCTCCGGTCATGCCATAGGTGGTGTTGTTGACGAAGATGACCGTAATTGCTTCACCGCGGTTTGCAGCGTGGATGATCTCCGAGGTGCCGATCGCCGCCAGGTCACCGTCCCCCTGGTAGGTGAACACGATGCGGTCCGGTCTGGCCCGTTTTGTGCCGGTGGCTACGGCCGGCGCCCGCCCGTGGGGGGATTCGACTACATCTACATCAAAATAGCTGTACAGAAAAACCGAACAGCCGACCGAGGCTATGCCGATGGTCCGTTCACGGATGCCGAAATCATCAATCGCCTCGGCCACCAGCCGGTGAATAGCGCCATGCTGGCAACCGGGGCAGAAATGGGTCTGAACATCCTTGAGGCTGATAGGGCGAGAAAACACCTGGTTCATGGGTACACCTTCCTGATCTGCTGGAAAATCTCTTCCGGCGTCGGCAACGACCCGGCTCCCGGTGGGCGGCCGTAGAAGGACACCTCCGTATCCCGGGCAACCGAGAGGCGCACGTCGTCAATCATCTGTCCGGTGGACAGCTCAATATCCAGGAAACGCTTGCAGCGCTGCGAGAGCGCCAGATAGGCATGGGAGGGAAAAGGGAAGAGCGTTATCGGGCGCATCAGCCCGACCTTGAGTCCCGCCTCGCGGGCCATGTCCACGGCTGTCCGGGATATGCGGGCGGTCGAGCCGAAGGCGGTCACGATCAGTTCGGCATCCCCGGTCTGAATCTCCTCCCAGAGGCTCTCCCTGTCGGCCAGCACCTTGTAACGGTCGTGCATGGCCCAGTGAAAGGCCTCCATCTCGCCATCGCCCAGCTTGAGCGATTTTACGACGTTCTGTGGCTCACCCTCCCGGCGTCCGCGCACTGCCCACTCCTTGGCCGGCAGATCCACCTCAGGGCGCGGGTTGGCGACGATCGACTCCTTCATTTGGCCAATGACCGAATCAGCCAGCACCATGGCCGGTATGCGATAGAGATCCGAGAGGTCGAAGGCCCGCATGGTCAGGTCGTACATCTCCTGCACCGAAGCCGGAGCCAGTACGATGATGCGGTAGCCGCCATGGCCGCCGCCGCGGGTAGCCTGCCAGTAATCGGCCTGGGAGGCGTCTATGCCTCCCAGGCCCGGTCCCTGGCGCATGATGTCGACAATCACGCCCGGCAGCTCAGAGCCCGCCATATAGGAGATGCCCTCCTGTTTAAGCGAGATGCCGGGGCCGGAAGACGACGTCATGGCGCGCGCTCCGGCAGCCGAGGCGCCGAGTACCATATTGATGGCGCCAATCTCGCTCTCCACCTGGATAAACGTCCCTCCGGTCTTTGGCAGTTCACGGGCCAGATACTCCGGAATATCGCTCTGCGGGGTGATGGGATAACCGAAATAGCAGCGGAGGCCGGCTTCAATGGCGGCCATGGCGACCGCTTCGTTCCCCTTCACAAAGATCTTTTCGCTCATGGCTTTTTCTCCTTGAACACCGAGATGGCCACATCCGGACACATCTCGGCGCACAGGGCACAGCCGGTACATTGTTCGGGCCCCGAGAAAACCGCCACGGTATATCCGAGACTGTTGGGGGTCTCACGCAGGTTGACCAGCTTTTTCGGGCAGGCGATGGTACAGAGTCCGCACCCCTTGCAACGGTCTTCATCAATTGTTATATACGGCATGCGTTACATCCTTTTCTTCAGATAGAAGCTGTTACATACCAGAAACATTCGCATGCCGTCAAGCTCGGCCGAATCATACTCCCCAAAGCCGGCTCTTAAATTCCAGCGGTATTTCGCGTGCAGATATGTTTTGGCAAAATTGGACATTGGCAAGTCATTTTCTTGTAATATTGTTCCGTTTCATATATTTTATCCCTTTTGCTTCGGACGGATAATTGCCCGCCCACCGGACATACTGGCCTATTTGAAATACAACGCGACATATGGAACATACTCATATCTCATGCCCCAATCAGCAGATGGAGTTTTGCCCTTGAAATCAGCAAGCAGACAACCTGGATCTCCGGAAACGTCCAATCCCCAAAAGAATGCATCCCAATCCGCTATCATGGGAAATGATACCAGGGCGGCTCTCCGATTCCTGCGCACACCGGTCTGCCTGATGGAGAATGCTGGCCAGGTCGTTGCGGGCTCCGTCGACAGCCTGATACAGGGCAACTCAGCGACAGGCACCCGTGAGACTCACCTCAGGGGGTATGCCCCGGCCATTCTCCCGGAAGCCTTGGGTGACCCCGCGTTCTGTTCCGGTCTCGGCATTCGCTACCCCTACCTGGGAGGTTCCATGGCCAAGGGGATCAGTTCCATCACCATGGTGGAGGAACTGGGCAAGGCCGGCATGCTCGGCTTTTTCGGCGCGGCCGGGTTGCCCTTTGCCACGGTGGAAGCTGCCGTGGAGCGGCTTGCCGGAGCCGGCTTCCCCTGCGGCTTCAACCTGATCCACTCTCCCCACGAGCCCGACCTGGAACTGGCCCTGGCCGACCTGTACATCCGCAAGGGGGTGCGACTGGTGGAGGCCTCCGCCTTCCTGGCCCTGACCCTGCCACTGGTCCGCTACCGGGTACACGGCATTCATCGCACCGCTGACGGAAAGATCCACTGCCCGAACCGGATCATTGCCAAGGTCTCGCGTGAAGAGCTGGCCGAGAAGTTTTTCTCTCCCCCGCCGGATAAATTTTTGCGCCAGCTGGTCGCTGAGGGTGCTATCACCCAGGAACAGGCAGAACTGGCCGCCCTGGTACCGCTGGCCCAGGAGGTCACGGCCGAGGCCGATTCCGGCGGACACACCGACAACCGCCCGGCCATGGCCCTGTTTCCGACGATCCTGTCCGTGGCTCACCGCATGCAGGCCCGGCATGGTTATGCAGTGAATCTGCGGGCCGGTCTGGCCGGCGGTATCGCCACCCCGTCATCGGCCGCGGCGGCCTTTGCCATGGGAGCCGCCTATATCATGACCGGATCGGTCAATCAGGCCTGTATCGAATCCGGGACGTCCGAAGAAGTGCGGCGGATGCTGGCCGATACGCGCCAGGCTGATGTCTGCATGGCGCCGGCCGCGGACATGTTCGAGATGGGTGTGACCGTCCAGGTCCTCAAACGCGGCAGCATGTTTCCCATGCGGGCCGGCAAACTCTATGAGCTGTATCGCTCCTGCGGCAGCCTGGACGAAATCCCGTCCGCCGACAGGGACAAACTGGAGAAGACCTTCTTCCAGTCCCCGCTGGAGCAGATCTGGCAGGATACCCGCGGCTATTTCCTCGCGCGCGATCCCCGCCAGGTGGAGCGGGCCGAGAGGGATCCGAAGCACCGCATGGCGCTGGTTTTCCGCTGGTACCTGGGCCAGGCGGCCCATTGGGCCAAGGACGGCCAGACCGGCCGCAAGATCGACTACCAGGTCTGGTGCGGCCCGGCCATGGGCGCATTCAACGAATGGGTTGCCGGCAGTTTTCTGGATGATCCCGCCCGGCGGATGGTTGCAAACGTCGCCCGCAACATACTGTATGGCGCTGCCTTCCTCACCCGCGCCAACTTCCTCCGCTACCAGGGTATCGCCATCCCGGAGGACCTTCTGCATATGGAACCGCTTGAAGACCTACAGATCAAGGAGTACCTTTCGTGAAACAGGAAGACATGAACCGGAATATCCCCTCCGGCGGGGTCCCGCTGGCAATCATCGGCATCGGCTGCCTCTTTCCCCAGGCAGAAGACAGCTCGTCATACTGGGCCAATATTCGCGAGGGTATTGACGCCATTACCGACATCCCCGCGTCCCACTGGCGTGTGGCTGACTACCATGACCCGGATCCCAAATCACCTGACATGACCTACGGACAGCGGGGCGGATTCCTCTCTTCGATCCCCTTCAACCCGATGGAGTTCAACATTCCCCCCGCCACCCTGGAGGCGATCGACTCATCCCAGCTCCTGGGACTCGTGGCGGCCGGCCAGGCCCTCAAGGATGCCGGCTACGGGGCCGATCGCGCCTATGACCGTGATCGCGTCAGCGTCATCCTCGGCGTGACCGGTACCCTGGAACTGGTCATCCCCCTCGGCGCGCGGCTCGGGCATCCCCACTGGCGGGCGGCTCTCAGGGATGCCGGAGTGGATGATACGACCGCAGCGGACGTCGTCCAGCGCATCTCCGACTCCTATGTCCCCTGGCAGGAAAACTCCTTCCCCGGCCTGCTCGGCAATGTTGTGGCGGGGCGCATCAGCAAGCACTATGACCTGGGCGGCACCAACTGCGTCGTGGACGCGGCCTGCGCCAGCTCCTTCAGCGCACTGCACCTTGCCGGCATGGAACTGGCCACCGGCAAGTCCGACATGGTGGTAACCGGCGGCATCGACACCTTCAACGACATCTTCATGTACATGTGCTTCAGCAAGACCCCGGCACTCTCCCCGACCGGCAACGCCAAGCCCTTCGACGCCAGCGGCGACGGCACTATCCTGGGTGAGGGTCTCGGCCTCGTGGTCATCAAACGCCTGGCCGATGCGGAGCGCGACAACGACCGGATCTATGCCGTGATCCGCGGCGTCGGATCCTCCAGTGACGGTAAGGGAGAGGCGATCTACACCCCCAGTGCCTCGGGCCAGAAGAAAGCCATCCTGGACGCCTACCAGCGGGCCGGGGTCACACCGGACACCATCGGCCTGGTCGAGGCCCACGGCACCGGCACCAAGGTCGGCGACGCGGTCGAGGTCTCCGCCCTGCGGGAAATCTACGGTTCCGCCGACACCCCCTGGTGCGCGCTCGGCTCGGTCAAGTCGCAGATCGGACATACCAAGGCCTCCGCCGGCGCCGCCGGACTGATCAAAGCCGCCCTGGCCCTGCACCACAAGGTCATCCCTCCCACCATCAAGGTCCAGCAGCCCCTGAAAGAGGTCTCCGAGGGGCAGACCCCCTTCTACATAACTACCGAAAAACGCCCCTGGCTTGCCAGGGACGGTGCCCCGCGCCGGGCCGCGGTGAGCGCCTTCGGATTCGGCGGCTCCAATTTCCATACCGTCCTTGAAGAATATCAACCTGCCAGAAAAGAGGCGGACTGGGACGGCAACGTTCAGATCCTGGCTTTCTCCGCTACGGATGCCCAGGCTCTGGAGAGCGCACTTTCGATGGTCAGCGGCGACATGCCCTGGGCCGAGTTGCGGGCCACGGCCGCTGCCCTGCGTGCCGCCTTTGACACGCAGGCGCCCTGCCGTCTGGCCCTGGTGGTCGAGCACAAGCGGACCAACCTGAAGTCACTCTGCTCCACGGCCCAGGCCATGCTGCGCAAGAGCCCGGGCGAGGGCTGGAGCACCCCTGACGGCGCCTATTTCGCTGCCGGCCCGGTTCCGGGCAAGGTCGGCCTGCTGTTCCCCGGCCAGGGCGCCCAGTACACCGGCATGCTGCGGGACCTGGCCTGCTCTTTCCCCGAGATGCTCGATACGCTCACCAGCGCGGATTGCGGATTCGCAGCAACGGACAACACACGTCTGACCGACCTGATCTACCCCCCGACCGCATTCAAGGCCGGTGGCCAGGAACAACAGGAAGAGGCCCTGCGCGCCACCGATGTGGCCCAGCCGGCCATCGGCGCCGTCAGCCTGGGCGCCCTGCGGGTACTGAAATCATTCGGCCTGGAGCCGGAGGCAACAGCCGGTCACAGTTACGGTGAACTGACCGCCCTGTGCGCTGCCGGACGGCTGGACGAAGCCTCGTTTCATGCCCTCTCCCGCCTGCGCGGCCGCCTGATGGCCAGCGGAGACGGCGACAAGGGGAGCATGCTGGCGGTATCCGCGCCGTTGGCTGACGTGGAAAGGATGCTCGCGGAAGAGGGTCTCGATCTGGTCATTGCCAATTGCAACGCCCCGACCCAGGCGGTGCTCTCCGGGTCCAGCGCCGAGATCGCCCGGGCGGTCACGGCCTGCGGCAACCGGAAACTGACCTGCAAAGAGTTGCCGGTCGCGGCCGCCTTCCACAGCTCCCTGGTGGCCGATGCCGCCGAGCCGCTCCTGGCAGCCCTGTCCGATGTGGACATAGCAGCCGGCAGCATCCCGGTCTACTCCAACACCACCGCCGCCGAATACCCCGCCTCTGCCGACAAGGCCAGGAAACTCCTGGCCGGCCAACTGGCACGACCGGTGGAATTCGTTGCTGAAATTGAGGCCATGCACGTGGCCGGCGTCAGAACCTTTGTGGAAGTCGGCCCCGGGTCGCGCCTGAGCGGACTGGTCAAGGCAATCCTCGGCGAGCACAGGCACACGGTCGTTGCAATCGATGCCTCCAGCGGCAAGCGCTCCGGCATCGTCGATCTGGCCCGCTGCCTGGCGCAACTTGCCGTACTCGGCCATGCCGTGCGGCTCGTCAAATGGGACGAAGGATACCATCCCCCGCTACCAGCCGCCGGAAAGAAACCGGCCATGACCATACCGCTGTGTGGCGCCAACTATGTCAAGCCAAAAGACAAGCGTCCGCCTGCCGCACCGGTCCAACCTCGTCCGCAGGGCGCACCCATAGTCAATTCGACCGTAGCAAACACAGGTGCGCCGGTTTCGCAGGATGTGCTGGCAGAGTCGCTGCGCGTGACCAGAGAAGGCATGTCCGTGTTGCAGCGGATGCAGGAGGAAACGGCACAACTCCACCGCCGATTTCTTGAAGGACAGGAAACAGCCAGCCGGACCATCCAGACCCTGCTGGAGCAGCAGAGTCGCATCCTGCAGGGTGGCTCGACCTTATTCACATCAGCAGCACTGCCCGCTCCGGCAATTGCATCAACACCGCCTGCTCCCGCCCCTGTGGCACCCGTTTCACGACCGGCAGCCGCCAGCGCCCCCCCCAGCATCCCGGCAGCCGCGCCGGGAGCGGACCGGGTCACCGAGACCCTGCTGGCGGTAGTCAGCGAGAAGACCGGCTATCCGGTGGAGATGCTGGAGCTGGAGATGGGCATGGATTCCGACCTGGGTATCGACTCCATCAAAAGGGTCGAAATCCTCTCCGCCCTCCAGGAGCGCCTGCCCGCTTCCCCGGTCATCGGACCCGAGCACCTCGGCTCACTGCACACCCTGGGAGAGATCGCCCGCCATCTG
>JAJYBH010000041.1 GCA_021779135.1 Deltaproteobacteria bacterium | reverse complement strand
TTGTTGCTGCATTGAAATAACCCCAGGAGGCACTAGAATGAAGGTAACAAAAGCCATATTTCCTGTAGCGGGGATGGGGACACGCTTCCTGCCGGCCACCAAGTCCTCTCCCAAGGAGATGCTGCCGCTGATCGACAAACCGCTGGTGCAGTATGTCGTGGAGGAGGCCGTGGCTGCGGGCATCGAGCAGATCCTGTTCGTAACAGGCCGCGGCAAACGGGCCATCGAAGATCATTTTGACATCTCGACCGAGCTGGAGATGCACCTGGAGGAAAAGGGAAAGAAAAAGACCCTTCAGAAGATGCGTGAGATTGCCGACCTGGTTGACATCTTCTATGTCCGCCAGAAAAAGGCCATGGGTCTCGGACACGCAATCCTCTGCGGCAAGGATTTTGTCGGCAACGAACCATTTGCCGTTCTGCTGGGGGATGATATCATCGACAGCCAGCGTCCCTGTCTGAAGCAGCTCCTGGATGTCTTCGATGACCGCAAGGGTTCCGTGCTGGCCCTGGAAAAGGTGCCGATGGAAAACATCTCATCCTACGGCTGTGTCCGTGCTTCCCAGCTTTCCGAGCGAGTGTTCCAGGTGACGGACATGGTTGAAAAACCGAGCCCGGAAGAGGCCCCCTCGGACATGGCCATCATCGGGCGTTATGTGCTGACGCCGCGCATCTTCGACATCCTGGGACAGCAGGAAGCGGGCAAGGGTGGCGAGATCCAGCTTACGGACGCCATCTTGAAGCTGTCCAAGGAAGAAAGTGTTTACGGCTGCCTGTTTGAGGGATTGCGCCACGATTGTGGGGATAAACTGGGCTTTCTCAAGGCTACGGTCGATATGGCGCTCAAGCGGGACGAGTTCAAGGCGGAGTTTGAGAAGTACCTGCGGCAGCGACTGTCGTTCACCAGCTGACAACAGGCCCAAGCAACCCCAGGCATAAAAAAGGGCGAACCGTGTGGTTCGCCTTTTTTGTCAGCTCGCTTTTCCAGAAGGGGCGCTGCTATTTGCCGTTCTCCATAATAATTGGTGATGTTTCCCGTTTTGGTTCCCATCCGTCCCATACATAGGCGGGTTCGATCATGGGATCGTAGTAGCCTGGCTGCGGCACCGCAAAGAATACGGTTTCCGTCAGGCCTATGAAGGTGCGGTAGAGGGTCATGCCGATGCCCTTGAGCGGGCCGATGACAACATATCCGACCGTGCCCATGTCCCTGCCGGTCAGAATGGTCTGTTTGGGGAGTTCCGCGATTCCGGTGAAGGTATTGGCAACTCCGCGGCTGAGCTTGATCGACATCTTTTCGACGATCGTTTCAGGCAGTTGCTCGGAATTAGCGGAGAGCGGCTTGATCAGGAGTACTGCAAGTAACAAAAGGGGGACAAAGGCCGTTCTTTTCATGGTGTCTCCTTTTCAGCGCAATATAATCTAATTTCTGTCTCTTACCACAAAGGATTGCCACTTGCAAGCATCACAGGTCAAACAGCGTCGGCTCCTGCGGCAGGAACGGTTCAAAGCGTTTCTTCAATAGCCGGAGCTTCTCTATATAGTAGGCAACATTGATATCCGGATGCCCAGGGTCGAAGGCGTTTGCCGGACGGCAGCTTTCATAGGCGGTCGCGCTTTTGGCCGACCCGCTGACATAATAGCTGATCTGATCTCCGGCACGATACGCGCGCTCCGCGGCCAGGGCGATCTCGAAGGCCGCCGAGGGGTTTCGTTTGCCGAGCCGGACCTTCTCGCGATAGGCAGCCGGAGATTCGTTAATCGTCTCCGTACGGGCTACCCAGGTCACATCAAGTTCCTTTGAGCGGAGACGGTCGACGTAGCGTGCATAGAGTTGCTCAACCCCGGCCGAATCCCCGGTCAGCAGCATGGTGATCATTTCCCGCATGAACTCGCGCAGGTAGCGCTCGATGCGGCGCGATTTGAGGCCGCTGCCCCGGATGGTGATCCGCCCGTCGTAGCCCAGCAGGGCATAATTCTTGGTCTTGTAGGCGAACATGGAACGGTAGCGCCCATCCCGCTCAACCTCGATACCTTCCGGCAGTCCGTCCGACACCCTTTTGACCAGCACCAGTTCCTGCTCTTCTTCCCGGCACCCCTCTGGTGGCCGGAAATAGATGCCATCGGTGTCAATCTCCACCGGCTCGGCCCCTTCAGCCTTCAGCAGATCGATCATGTTCCTGATCGTGACCCGTCCCAGACGTGTCACCTCGGCGGCGGTCTCGGGGTCGGAAAAGTTGTGCAGCGGCGCGCCGAGATACCCGAAAAACGAATTGATCAGCACCTTGAAGACCTGCTGCAGCGCCTCGAAATAGTGCTGTTCGTGTTCCGTCGCCGCCTCGCGGGCCGCTTGCTTGGCCTCAAGCCGGAAACGGCGCAGTTCGGCCAACATCGGCAGGAACAGTCCCAGGGAGTCCTTGGGCGGCCCCAGGCGGTAGGCCAGCATCAATGAGGGATACAGGGAGGCCACGTCGCAATGGACGATCGGTCCGCAAACCCCCTCGCGGGCCAGTTCCGTATAGCCCCCCTCGAAGGTGGCCGCTTCGGAGGTCCGGCCCGGTATGGCGTGGCCGCGGTGCAGATATTCGCGCAGGAAGAGGGCATTGATGCGCGTGGCGTTGCCGCGCAGCGGGCAATTCTGGAACGAGTAGGGGAAGATCCTGGTCTGCAGGAACCAGGGATAGGCCAGCAGTTGGAAGAGCGCCAGAGTCTCGCGGACATCGTCCAGATTGTACCGGAAGAGCTGTTCGGGATTTGTCCGGAAGGTCTCGCTGATATTGTTGCCGTCGAGGTAGACCCGCTCGCCGGAAGCGATGCCGAAGTGGCGGGCAACCTGTTTCAGACCGTGGCTTTCCAGGTTGCGCAGGCCGATATCGTAGAGCTGCACCAGAAAGTAGGTATCGATGATGTGACGGCCATACACATCCCAGCGGGGATAGTCGATCACCTTCTCGGCAAGGCTCCAGCGCGAGTTGGGAGTGATGCGCGCCGCGGCGCCGTTGCGTCCCCAGTCCAGGCGGATGCCGTGCATACAGGCGCGCCGGCCGATGTAGTCCAGGTCGAAGCGGAAGATGTTATGGCCGATGATCACATCCGGGTCACAGCGGTGAATGACCTCGTTCAATGCCTGAAGCAGCTCCGGTTCGGACAGGAGATCACCGCGCAGCAGGGTCTCATCGCCCGCGGAGTCCTTGAGCGCGATGGAGATGATGCGGTCCTCCGGTCGCTCGGCGTTGGAGAATTCATAGCCTTCGGCGCAGAAGGTCTCGATGTCCAGGGTCAGGCAGCGCAGCCTGCTGAAATCCAGACCCTTGAACAGGGTCGTTCCGGTAGAGAGCAGATACTGCTGGGCGAGATCCGGGATGAACAGATAGGGGGCATCGCCCGCACCGGGCGCCTTCCCGGTTTTACGAGCCAGAAAATCCCGTGCGATCAGACAATCGCCCCACGAATCGAACAGCAGCTGATAACGGAAGGTTTCGTCACCAGCCAGGGTGCGGATGGAACAGGGCGCTTTACTGCCGCTGAGCAGGGCCGGATCGCTGACCAGGATGAAGGGGTGAAAGGGCTCGTCATGAAAACGGACGCCCCCCTCGGTACGGTAAAACAGCCGCACAAAGTGCCCGGCCGGCTCCACGGCGACAATGCCGGTGCGCACATCATGGCCGAAAAGCAGCGGGATATGTTCGCTATCACTCATCTTCATAGTTTTAATCTAATGCAGGACCCAGCGGCTAGGCAACAGAAAAGGCGCAACCGGATCGGCTGCGCCTTTTGCTAACGTCTCTTTTTGGCAATGGGGGAAAAATTACTTGCCATGTTTGGCCAGGTAACCGGCGACACCCTCTGCGGTCGGTTTCATGGCTTCATCGCCTTCCTGCCAGTTGGCCGGACAGACCTGGTCGCCATGCGCCTCGACGAACTGCAGGGCATCCACCATGCGCAGCGCCTCGTTGACGCTGCGCCCCAGCGGCAGATCATTGATCACCGCGTGGCGGATGACCCCTTTGGTGTCGATCAGGAACAGACCGCGCAGGGCAACAGCCTCATTGAACAGGATGCCGTATTCACGGGCGATGTTCTTGTTCAGGTCGGAAACCAGCGTATACTGGATATTGCCGATGCCGCCATCTTCCGGCTTGGTGTTTTTCCAGGCCAGGTGGGTGAACTTCGAATCCACGGAGACCCCGATTACCTCGGTGTTGCGGCTCTTGAACTCGTCCAGTTTCTTGTTGAAGGCCAGGATCTCGGAGGGGCAGACAAAGGTGAAATCCAGAGGATAGAAAAACAGTACGACATTTTTGCCCCTGAAGCTCGAAAGGGTGATCTGGGCAAATGAATTGTCCGGCAGAACCGCATCGGCGGTGAAATCGGGTGCTTCCTTGGTAACGAGCGTTGTTGCGTTCATGAAGGTTATCTCCTTTATTGTTAAATGAAATTGAATAAATAACTAATACCAGCCGATGGTTACCTTGTCAACAGGATAAAAATACTCTTTTAGTCTTTTTTATGTTTTTTTGGTGTTGCCAAATGACAATAAATGTTGTCACTCACTCGTATTTCAATCTCAGGGATTATTAAGGATAAACAGTGCCTCGTAGATATGAGTCTTTCTTGTTTTAGTTGAAACGCCTCGAATAGACAAAGGCTCTAATAACCATTCTAAATCCCGATAAGGGAATACTGTAACCAAAACTCCGTAACACACCGTGGTTGCGGCGTTTTTATATTTACTGCCGGCCATCTCCGCACCGCCGGACCGGATTGTGGAAAGTAGCCCGGGGGATAAATTGGATTGACAGCGAGACGCCAATAATCTACCTTAATCGATATCGCTGGGGGAGTTTCGACTGAGAGCGGCTGAATGGCCGCGACCCTTAGTACCTGATCCGGGTAATGCCGGCGTAGGGAAGCGCAATTGACCGATACTCACAAGCCGCTTCCGCGGCTTTTTTCTATTCTGGAGGGATGCATGAAGGTTCATGTTAATGGCGAGTCTGCCGACATCAAGAGTGGCAGCACGGTTGCCGGACTGCTTGATCATCTGCGGATCGGCCGCGACCGGGTGGCCGTGGAGGTTGGCCTGGAGATCGTCCCGAAGGCAAAGTACGACTCACACACCCTATCGGACGGAGATAAGATTGAAATCGTCCATTTTGTGGGCGGCGGTTAGAGCCATCCGGGCGTCGGGAAGTTGATTACAGCAAAAGGAGAACCGTGATATGAGCAGTCAACAGGACAGGCTGGTAATCGCCGGCCGCGAGTTCAATTCCCGCTTGATGGTGGGCACCGGCAAGTACGCCAGCTTTCAGCAGATGGTGCAGGCCCTGGAGGTTTCGGGGGCCGAGATCATCACCGTGGCTGTCCGGCGGGTAAACATATCTGACCGGAACAAGGAATCACTGCTGGATCATATCGACCTGAAAAAATATACCCTGCTGCCCAACACCGCCGGCTGCTACACGGCCGATGATGCCGTGCGCACCTGCCGTCTGGCCCGTGAGGCCGGTTTGTCGGATTTTGTCAAGCTGGAGGTGCTGGGGGACGAGAAGACCCTCTTCCCGGACAACGAAGAGCTGCTCAAGGCCGCCAGGATACTGGTCGCGGAGGGCTTTACCGTGCTGCCCTACTGCAGTGACGATGTAACCGTCTGCCGCAAGCTTGAAGACCTCGGCTGCGCAGCGGTCATGCCGCTGGGCGCGCCCATCGGCAGCGGCCTGGGCATCCGCAACCCCTACAATATCCGCATCATTCTCGAGAACATCAACGTGCCGGTCATTGTGGACGCGGGGGTCGGCTGCGCCTCGGATGCGGCCATTGCCATGGAGCTGGGCTGCCACGGCGTCCTGATGAACACGGCCATTGCCGGTGCGCAGGACCCGATCGCCATGGCTGAAGCAATGAAACTGGCGGTTATCGCCGGCCGCCTCTCGTATAATGCCGGCCGCATCCCGCGAAAGCTCTATGCCAACGCCTCCAGCCCGATCGAGGGTCTGCTTGCTTGATTTCAATCTCTATCTGATTACCGACAGATTGCAGACGGCAGGGAGGGCGCTCCCTGCCGTTGTTGCAGATGCCCTGCGCGGCGGCCTCCGGGCGGTGCAACTGCGGGAAAAGGATCTTGCCGCCGGCCAATTGTTTGAACTGGCCGTCGAACTGCGCCAGCTCACCCGTGAGTATGGGGCCAAGCTCCTGATCAACGATCGCATCGACGTGGCCCTGGCGGTCGACGCCGATGGTGTGCATCTGGGGAAGGCCGGGCTGCCGCTGGCCGAGGTGCGGCGTCTGCTGGGGCACAAACGGCTGATCGGCTATTCGGCTCATGGCACGGATGAGGCAATCCAGGCGCAGTTGGCCGGCGCCGATTTTATCACACTGGGGCCGGTCTTTCACACACCCTCCAAGGCGCGCTACGGCGAGCCGGTCGGGTTGAGCGCTTTGGCCGATGCCGCTCGCGCAGTGACCATCCCGGTTTTTGCCCTGGGCGGGATCAAGCCCGCCTCAGTTGGCGAAGTCCTGTCTGCCGGCGCCCAGGGTGTCGCCCTGATCTCGGCCATCATGGCCGCCCCGAATCCCGCGCTCGAAACGGAATCCCTGCTGCGGACCATTGCCCACCATGCGATCTAGCACACGAGCCCCAAAAAACATGGATACGTGCGTTAACGAACCTACTTCCTGCAAAGAACCGCAGGAAGTAGATCCTAACGCACTAATCCATCCCGAGTTGCGCATCCATTCCTATGGCAGCTACCTGCGGCGCCGCTTCGGCTGCCGGGTCAGCAAGGTCAACGTGGATGCCGGTTTCACCTGCCCCAATCGGGATGGCAGCAAGGGCACCGGTGGCTGCATCTACTGCAATAACGTATCCTTTTCACCCAAGGACACCCAGTCGGTCATCCCCCTGGAGGAACAGCTGGCGGCCGGCATGGCCCACCACCGCCAGCGCCTCGGTTCCGAAAAGTTTATCGTCTATTTCCAGAAGTACACCAACACCTATGCCTCGGTGGATGTGCTGGCAGACCTGTACCGGCGTGCCCTGAGCCACCCCGACGTGGTCGGGATTTCAGTCGGCACGCGGCCGGACGCGCTTTCCGAGGAGGCCCTGGGGCTTCTGACGGAGATTGCCCGAACGCGCTACGTGTGTCTGGAGCTTGGCCTGCAGTCCATGGATGATGACATTCTGTCACGCATCAACCGGGGACATACGCTGGATGAGTTTCTGGAAACGGTGCAACGGGCGGCGGGGCATGGGTTTGAAATCTGTGTCCATCTGATCTACGGTTTCCCCGGGGAACTGGCCGAAGAGTTCCTCAAGACCGCCGACCTGATCGCGTCGCTGCCGGTTGACTCGATCAAGCTGCACCAGCTGCATGCCGTTGAAGGGACCGAACTGGCGGGGATGTACCGTCGCGGAGAGTTTATACCGGTTTCCTTGCAGGAGTATGTGGCCACGGCGGCCGATTTTCTGGAGCGGCTGCCGGCGCGGGTCACGGTTCAGCGCCTGTACGGCTCCGCGCCGCTGGCTATCAGCGTTGCTCCGCGCTGGGGATTAAAGAACAACCAGATGTGGTATGCGGTGATCAATGAATTGCGCCGGCGCGGTACCTGGCAGGGGTGCCGCGTGGAGTGAAGGGTCGTGATTACGGTTCGTTTTACGCGGCAATGATGTAGAGGTTTTTGCCGCCGCTCTTTGCATGCAGCAGGGCCTGATGCACCCGGGATATGCATTCCTGGACCGACTGGGCCGGATCGTGTTCACAGACGCCGATGCTGACGGTAATGTGGATTCCGGGCTTGTTGGCCTTGAATTCGGTCATGGAGAGGGCTTCAAGAACCTTCTTGGCTACGGGCAATGATTCCATGGTGCCTGTTTCCGGCAGAAGGATCATGAACTCATCCCCTCCCCAGCGGGCACAGATATCCTCATTGCGGACACAACTCATCAGCACGCGGGCAATTTCCACCAGGACATCGTCGCCGGCGTTGTAGCCGTAAATGTCGTTAACCTTTCTGAAGTCATCGATATTGACCAGCAGTATGGAAAAGGTGCGTTGATGGCGGTGCGAACGGGTGGCCTCCCGGTTGATCTTTTCCATGATGTCGCGCCGATTGGCCAATCCGGTCATGCCGTCGATACGGCTGGCGAGATTCAGCGAGCGGACCATGTTCACCAGCTCGTTCTTGAACTGTTCGTTTTCGGCGCTGAGCATGTTCGCCCGCTTCACCAGCTTTTTGTAGCAACTGTTCAGATGGGTAAATTCCTTCAGCAGTATGTTATCCACATGGCGCAGGTCCGCGATAACCTTGTCGAAGCGTTCCGCTTCACCGCACTCCGGATAGGCATTTGATTGGCTGTCAGGCTTCACGATTTCTCCCTGGTGGTGCCTTCATGTTGAGAATTCATAGACAAGGTGGAGATTGCCGCTGCTGCTAACGCGTGTTTCTACCCATGCCCATCACCGGGCAAATTCAGGGACTGAGGCTGCCTCGATCCTTAATTTCCGCGGCATATTACCACACTATGCCGGTAGGTTGTCAAAGGCTAATGGAAGCGTCCGTACCAGAAAGTGCTTTTTTGCACAGGTAGACGATGATATAGTGCCGGTCCCCGGTCGGTACATCGGCCGTATGCACCATGTACAAGGAGTTTGCCATGTCCGCAGTCCGCGTTCGTTTTGCACCCAGTCCCACCGGCTACCTGCACGTAGGTGGCGCCCGTACCGCTCTTTTCAACTGGCTCCTGGCCCGTAAATGCGGGGGGACATTTATCCTGCGTATCGAGGATACCGACGTGGAGCGCTCTACCAGGGAATCGGTGGATGCCATCCTGCAGGGGATGGAGTGGCTCGGCCTGGACTGGGATGAGGGCCCTTTTTATCAGTCCGACAACTTTCCGCTCTACAAGGAGCATGTCCGGAAACTCCTGGATGCCGGCAAGGCCTACAAGTGCTACTGTACCGCGGAGGAGTTGGATGCCAGGCGCGAGCTGGCCATGAAGGAGGGGCGCAAGCCCAAGTACGACGGAACCTGCCGGGAACGCGGCGATGCCCCCGAGGGCGCGCCGTATGTCGTCCGCTTCCGCGCCCCGCAGGGGGGGGAGGTGGCTTTCGATGACCTGATCAAGGGCCGCATCGCCTTTCCGGCCGAGGAACTGGACGACCTGATCATCCAGCGCACGGACGGTACGCCGACCTACAACTTCTGCGTGGTGATCGACGATGCTGTCATGCGCATCACCACCGTTATCCGCGGTGATGACCATGTCAACAATACCCCCCGGCAGATCCAGCTGTACCAGGCGCTTGGCTATCCGGTGCCGCAGTTCGCCCATGTGCCCATGATCCTGGGCAGCGACAAGGCGCGGCTCTCCAAGCGCCACGGCGCAACCAGCGTTATCGCCTATCGCGACATGGGCTACCTGCCCGAGGCGCTGATGAATTATCTGGTGCGACTGGGATGGAGCCACGGAGACGATGAGATCTTCTCGCGTGAAGAGATGATCGAAAAATTCGATATCGGCAATGTGGGCAGGTCGGCCAGCGTGTTTAATCCCGAAAAGCTCAACTGGCTGAATGCCCACTATATCAAAACCGGCGACCCGGAGCGTCTGGCCGACCTGCTGCTGCCGCACCTCTCCAGCCGCGGCGTCAGCACCCTGAATGGACCGAGGCTGGTCGATGTCGTCACAACCCTGCAGGAGCGGGCGCAAACCCTGGAAGAGATGGCCGACAGGGCCCTGTTTTATTACAGCGCCCCCACCTCCTACGACGAGGCGGCCCTGGCAAAGTTTGACAAGGACCACCTGACGGCGGTGTACACTATTGTTGCCGGGAAGCTGTCTACAGCGGGCGAAGCATCAGCCGCCGGCTACGATCAGATATTCAAGGATATTTGCACGGAGAACGGCTGGAAGATGCCGCAGGTCGGCCAGCCGGTGCGCATCGCACTTTCCGGCGGCACCCAGGCGCCGGGTATCGGTGAGATAGTCCAGGCGTTGGGGCGAGATGAGTCAATCAGACGGATCCTGGCTGCTGCTGCTTTTCTGTCCGGAGAGTAGTTGGCCGGTATCGTGGGGAATTAGTCGTCCCTGAAAAAGTCTGAATTTGTCTTCAGACGGGGTGAAATTGTTGCCCCAATATCCCAGTCAGGTCTATCCAGTCGGTTGCGATGCCCCTGAACCGCTCTTTGAAAAGCCACAAAAGGATAGCTCTGAGGAGCTTCCTGATGTTGAAACCGCATCCTGCCAGGATGGCGTTGATTTTGTCGCCTTCTTCGCCCTTGAGGTGGTTGCGGTCCATCCGGTGGTCTGACTTGACGTGACCGATGATCGGCTCAATGCCGCTGCGTCTGCGATACCATTTCCAGTCATTGGCTTTCATGCTCTTCTTCTTTTTGTTGGCTAGGTGGACTTCGGTGTTGTTGAGTACCGCTGGGTTGCCCTTGTAACCTTTGTCGCAGTAAGCATGCTCTGGGCGCCAACCGGCAATATCTTCAGCCTGATCAAGCGCCGCCTTCAAAGTATGTCCATCGTACGGGTTGCCGTGAACAGCCTGAACGCCAATGATCCAGCTGTCTTTGGATGTGCTGACCAGTGAGACCTTGCAGCCGAACTCGTACTTCTTGTGGACTTTGCCCTTGGCAATGCATTCGACTTCCGGGGCCTGCAGGCTGTAGAGCTTGTTCTTATCGTTTCGATTCTGGGTGAAGATCCGTTGTGCCCGCTCCAGCATGATGGCCAGCTTCCCATCAGGTTCATTGCATTTGCGGCGGATGTCACGAATGACCCGCCCAAGGTAGATGCGGAGTTTCCTCTGCTCACGCCGGGAACGTTTCATCTGGCGGGCATGGCTGTAACGCCCCTGCATGATGAAAGCTGACTTGCCTAACCGCTCGTAGCTTTGGCGAAGTGCAATACCCTGCTTCTTTGCCTGTCGAACAAGAATTTTTCTGGCTTTGTGGTAGAGCCGGGCATCCGTTGGAAAGGCAATGGCTTTTTCCTGGACGGTTGTATCGACGTTGACCCGCTCCAAATGTTTCTCGGTTATGTGGCCTTCAGTCTTGGCCGTTTCGACAGTGCCCTGGAGGAGCTTCTCCATCCCTTTCGGGCCGATGCGTTTTCTCCATTTGACCAGAGTGGTCGGGTCAAGCGGGAACTCATGTTGGAAATACTCGAAGCCGCAGAAGTACTGCCAGTAACCGTTTTCAACAAACTGGGCCACAACCGTCTCGTCGCTAACATTGTTAGCGTGTTTGAGGTAGTGCAATCCAACAAGAAGGCGGATCGGCAAACCGGGGCGACCAAAGTTCTCGGTGTAAAGGGAGCCGAATTCTCTTTCAAAGAAGGACCAGTCAATTGTGTCCGCCAGACGGTACAATGGATGGCGACGATTAAGGATCTGATCCAATCGTGAACGGAACAGATCGCCTTGGTCAGAAATTCTCGATTTTGGTTGCATGAAATCACCGGAAAATGAAAGTGTAACTCCAATTTCTGGCGATTTTATCATACAGTAATTGTAAAATAAACAAATAATATCAGTATGTTAAACTTTTTCAGGGACGACGAATTAAGAAGGGGGGAGTCGCCGGACTGGCGACTCCCCCCTTCTTCATGTTACGGCAGGCAACAGGGCTAGACGCCTTTCAGCATCCGCCGTATGTTCTCCGCGATGCGGTTCATGTTGAATGGCTTCTGGATAAAACCGTTCAGTCCCAATCCCTTGTAGTGTTCCGCAACCTCGATTTCGCTGAAGCCGCTGGCAAGCAGTACCACGACGTCCGGGCGGATGCAGCGCAATTCCTTGAATACCGCGACCCCATCCATGTCCGGCATGGCCTGGTCCAGCAGCACCAGGCTGATCCTGTCGCTCTGCTCCCGGAAAATCCGCAACGCCTCCTCGCCGTCAGCCGCTGTCAGCGTTTCGTAACCGAGCTCCTCCAGCATGACGACACAGACCCCGCGGACCATCTCCTCGTCGTCAACAACCAGGATGAGCCCGCCGTGCGGTTCATCTGTTGATGCGGATTCGATGGGTGCATCGGGGGTATCCATCTGCTGCTTCTTTGGATGGATCACGATCGGGAACAGCACTCGGATGTTGGTGCCGAGGCCCGGTTGACTCTCCACCAGGAAGGCGCCATGGTGTGCGCGGACGATGCCCAGCACAGCCGACATGCCAAGGCCGC
This sequence comes from Deltaproteobacteria bacterium, assembly GCA_021779135.1. Taxonomy (GTDB): domain Bacteria; phylum Desulfobacterota; class Desulfuromonadia; order Geobacterales; family Pseudopelobacteraceae; genus CAIPTY01. The sequence goes on along the minus strand of JAJYBH010000041.1, from coordinate 13,126 downwards.
GGCCGGTGAATTTGGTGGTGAAAAACGGATCGAAAAGCTTTTGCAGTGTTTCCGCATCCATGCCGCAGCCGTTGTCGCTGACTTCCAGCCAGACATACGTTCCGGCCGTCAGTTTCTCTTCCAGCCTGCTTTTGTCCAGGGTGTACTGATCGAACTCCTGAGTGCCGGTTGAAATCGTGATTGAACCGCGCTTGTCGCCAATCGCCTCGGAGGCATTGGTGATAAGGTTCATGACGACCTGCTGAATCTGCCCGATGTCGGCCATGATCGTCGGCAGGGTATGATCGAGGCGCAGTTCGAGCGTGACGGATTTTGAAATGCTCGCCCCAAGCATGGCACTGTTTTCCTCAACCAGATCGGTCAGGTCCAATTCGTTGACTATGAACAGCCCCTTTCCGGAATAGGCCAACATCATGTTGGTGAGCTTGGCGGCATGATTGGCGGCTTTGACCGCCTGGCCGATGTTTTTGCGGACTTCCGCATCTTCCGGCAGCTGCATCAGCGCCAGGTCGAGATTGCCGAGCAAGGCATGCAGAAGATTGTTGAAGTCATGCGCGATGCCGCCCGACAGGACTCCCAGGCTTTCAAGCTTCTGGGCGTGCAGCAGTTGACGCTCCAGCTTCAGCCGATCTTCCTCGCCCTTTTTGCGGTCGGTTATGTCTCGGCCTTCGGGGACCAGAAAGATGACTGTTCCTGACTCATCCTTGACCGGCCGGAGAGAAAAATCGACATAATGCAGTGTCCCATTCCATGCCGGGTGCGTGGCTTCAAACGTGACGAGCGCCCCCTCCGCGGCACTCCTCACCGATTGGCGCAACTTCTCCTGAAGCTCCGGCGAATGGGCCCACCAGGGTGTTTCCCAGAATGGTCGGCCGATGACGTTCTCCTTGTCTGCTCCGATTACCCTCAGCGCGGTGGCGTTGACATCCGTCAGCTTCCCGTCAGTATCCATCAAACCGGCAAAATAAAAGCCCTGCTCAAAAAAGGCCCTGAATTTCTGTCCCTCTTTCTGCAGGGACTTTTCTTTTTCAATGCGGTCGGTGATATCGAGAATCACGCCGATCAGCCCGCAGACCTGACCGCTGGTGTCCCTGAAGGCGGCCTTGTGAAAGATAACGTCGCGTACCTCGCCATGCGCATTCCGCACATGGGATTCATAGACTTGTCCACCTGCATGCTCAAATACCTCAAGGTCCTTGGCGTGGTATATTTCGGCCAGCTCCCGCGGCGCTATTTCGAAGACGCTCTTCCCGATAAGCTCCTCTTGAGACAGGCCGTAAAACTCCTCGTAGGCATTGTTGAAACCCAGATAGCGTCCATCCTTGTCCTTGTAGAAAACCGGAGCCGGTATGGCGTTCATCAGGGTCTTGACGAAGGCCTCCTTCTCGCGCAAGGCTTCCCCGCTGGTCTTCAGTTCATCTATTCGGACACTAACCATCTTGTGCAGGCTGCGGTTCCAGAACAGGAGAGACAGGGCCAGCAGCCCCAAGCCCGCCGCAACATACAGGAAATAACGCAGTGAGCGGCCAGCCGGAAGTGGTGAGCCGTGCCAGGTTTCATCGATCTTTTTCAAATCAGCCGGTGTGATCCGGTCAAAGCCTCCCTCGACCAGCTGCAGCATCTCGAGGTTACCCTTGGCAACGGCCCGGTAGAAATGGTTAACATGCAGCGGAACAGATTGCCTGAAACGGTCAGCGATGCCGTACTTGTTGAGGAAATAGAGGGCCGGCGGTCTGCCCATCACGAATATATTGACTTTATGCTCTTTGGCTGCCTGGATGAGGGTCTCGAAGCTGTCAAAGAGCAGCAGATTATCAACGCCGCCCTGCTTGAGGATTTCTATCATGGCATCCTCGTGTTTGTCCGCCACCACAAAACCCTTCAATGAAGCAACGTCGGTTATGCCCCCGATATCTTTATCGAAAAAGATGGGTACTTCAATGGTGGCGTGGGGTTTGGTGAAGTCGAGCCAGGCAGACCGCTCATCGGTCTTGAAGAGGGTGTCGATGACATCGTAATCCCCCATCTTCATGCCGGCCACGGCCTTGTCCCACTCCATGGCGCTGATCTCGACCCGGATGCCGGTGCGCTTCTCCCATAAACGCCATTGGTCAATCAGGATGCCCTGCTGCTTCCCGGAGCTGTCCCGGAAGCTGAAGGGGGGGTAGTTGTCGTCCATCACCACCTTGATGCTGTCAGGTCGGGCATGAACGGGGAGTGGCCGCCATGTCAGAAACAGAACCAGTAGCAGGAGGGTGATTTTGAGTGGATGGTTGAAAGGCATGGGTCTACCCTGTGCGGGCTATGATGATACCCGGTAATGATTGCTAACGGGCTGGTTATTCGACAAATACAACCCGGTTTCGGCCGAGCCGCTTGGCCTCGTACATGGCCTCGTCAATCCGTCTGACGAAGCTGGTCAGGTCCTCTCCCTTGCGGTAGTTGCCGCCCCCGATACTGATGGTCATATTCACGCAAATCCCGGCCTTTGGAGAAAAGGTGGTCTGCTCGAATGACTGCCGGATCCGTTCCGCCACTATGCTGGCCTCCTCCGGCTCGGTTTCCGGGAAAAGCACGATAAACTCCTCGCCGCCGTAGCGATAGGCGGAGTCAACCCCCCTGATTTCATCCCTGATGACATTGGCCAGTCCCGCCAGCACCCGGTCGCCGTCGATGTGGCCGTAGCTGTCGTTGAAGACCTTGAAATTGTCGACATCCAGCAGGATCAGTGAAAGAGGCGAGGTATAGCGGTTGCAGCGTTCGATCTCCTCCCGGGCTCGGCCGAAGAAGTGGCGGGAGTTGTAGAGACGGGTCAGCCCGTCGGTGATGCTGAGTTCGCGATACAGCCGCTCGCTCTCCTTCAGCGCCAGTTCCGCTTTTCTGCGGTCCGAGACATCCTGCAGCGTCTCTATGGCGCCGCAGATCTCTCCGCGGGAGTCCCGCAGCGGCGCGGCGGTAAAATAGAGCCATTTGCCGGCCGTGCCGAAGTGCGGAAAGAAGTCTTCGGCTTCAAAGGCTTCGGCAATGGTCTTTGAACGGTAAAATTTGCCGCCGTAATGTTTTTTCACTAGCTCTTCCATCACATCATCCACGATAAGGTCGGCCATCACCGGGCGCTCCGTGTCGTAGAAGGCGCGCCATTGCTGGCGCGTGCCGATGACTTCGGCAGCCGGGACGCCGGTCAGGTTTGCGCAGGCCAGATTCCAGTTTGTCACAATATGGTTTTTGTCTATGACGAAGGTGGGGATGGTAATCCCTTCGACAATGTGAAACAGGCGATCCTGGTTTTCAAATAAACTCAGTACGGTGTCCTCCCGTACGCGACCGTCGCGATGGTTTGCAACGGCCCTGTCAAGCACGAAGGGAAGTATTTCCAGATAGGCGTCGTAGGGGTCCTTGATGAGGTAGTCGGTCGCACCGGCTTCAAGCGCCTCGACAGCGGCTTTCTCCTGTCCGCCGGATGCCAGGAAGACCAGCGGCAGCGGGACCGGCAGCGCCAGTATTTTCCTGCAGAAATCCAGGCCGTCCAGATCCGGCGGGTGGTGATTGATTACGATCACATCAAACGCACAATATTCCTTGATTCCCGTGGCAATGGCATCCTGCGGGCAGTCGTATCCGGAGATCGAGTATTCGCCGGGATGCGTAGCGGACAGTTGCTTGAAGGCCGCCCGGTCATGATCATTGTCTGTGACAAGGAGTATGTTGATGAGCTGCGGTTTTACAGGTTTTTTCAAAGTATTCCCCGATTCTTCGGCATGGCCGCGGTCACGTCAGATGTCTTGTCACAGGAGTATCCTCGTGGTACCGTTAAGCATTTACGAAAAGGCTGTGGAAATTTCGAATATTTGCCCAGCATACAGTAATAATCACATCAAGATCAAACAAACATTATCCAATCGGGTTAGCTGCCATGTCCTTATTCACGCTTACATCTACATACACCCCCCGTGGCGATCAGCCCCAGGCCATAAAAGAGCTGGTGGAGGGGATCGAGCGCGGTGACCGGCACCAGACCCTGCTGGGTGTGACCGGCAGCGGCAAGACCTTTACCGTGGCCAACGTCATCGCCCGCACCGGCCGTCCGGCGCTGGTGCTGGCCCCCAACAAGACCCTGGCCGCCCAGCTCTACGACGAGTTCAAGGAGCTCTTCCCGGACAACGCCGTGGAGTACTTCGTCTCCTATTACGACTATTACCAGCCCGAGGCCTATCTCCCCACCACCGACACCTTTATCGAGAAGGACTCCTCCATCAATGACGAGATCGACAAGATGCGCCACTCGGCCACCCGCTCGCTGCTGACCAGGCGGGATGTGATCATTGTGGCCTCGGTCTCCTGCATCTACGGCATCGGATCACCCGAAGCGTACCAGGCGCTGCATATCTTCTTCCGCCAGGGGGAGGAGTATGGCCGCGACATCCTGCTGAGGAAGCTGGTGGAGATCCAGTACGAGCGCAATGACACGGACTTTCACCGCGGGGCGTTCCGTGTGCGCGGCGATGTGGTCGAGGTCTTTCCGGCCTATGACAACGACAAGGCGCTGCGGATCGAGTTCTTCGGCGATCAGGTGGAGGCGATCAGCGAGATCGACCCGCTGCGGGGTTTGATCCTCAACCGGTTGCCAAAGTGCGCCATCTACCCGGCCTCGCATTACGTCTCGACCCGCGAGACCCTGGAAAGGGCGGTGGAGCAGATTCGTGTCGATCTGGGTGAGCGCATCCGCTGGTTCCGGAGTCAGAATATGCTGCTGGAGGCCCAGCGCATCGAGCAGCGCACCTTCTTCGATATCGAGATGATGGAAGAGATGGGTTTCTGTCAGGGGATCGAGAACTACTCGCGCTACTTTGACGGCCGGCAGGCGGGAGAACCGGGTTATACCCTGATCGACTACTTCCCGGATGATTTCGTGCTGTTCGTGGATGAGTCCCATATCACCATCCCCCAGGTGGGCGGCATGTATCGCGGCGACCGTTCGCGCAAGGAGACCCTGGTCCAGTACGGTTTCCGCCTGCCGGCGGCCCTCGATAACCGGCCGCTGAACTTCCAGGAATTCGAGTCCCGTATCAAACAGGCGGTCTATGTCTCGGCCACCCCGGCCGATTTCGAGCTGGAGCGGAGCGGCGGCGTGTTCGTCGAACAGGTCATCCGCCCGACCGGGCTGGTGGACCCGGTTATCGAGGTCAGGCCGGTGACGGCTGGACGGCAAATCCCCCTAAAGCCCCCTTTGTTAAAGGGTGACTTAACTTCAACACCAATTGAAAGTGAGAACATTACTCCCCCCTTTGAAAAAGGGGGGTCGGGGGGGATTTCCGTCGGCCAGGTCGACGACCTCCTCCATGAGGTGCGTGAGACCGTGGCCCATGGCGAGCGGGTGCTGGTGACGACCCTCACCAAGCGCATGGCCGAGGAACTGACCAATTATTACCGAGAACTGGGGGTGCGGGTAAAGTACCTGCACTCCGATATCGTTACCATTGAGCGGATGCAGATCCTGCGGGATCTGCGCATGGGTGAATTCGACGTGCTGGTGGGGATCAACCTGTTGCGCGAGGGGCTGGACCTGCCCGAGGTCTCGCTGGTGGCGATTCTGGATGCCGACAAGGAGGGTTTCCTCCGTTCGGCCCGTTCGCTGATCCAGACCTGCGGCCGTGCTGCCCGCAATATCAACGGCCGGGTGCTGATGTACGCCGACAGCGTGACCCGCTCCATGCAGGCCTGCCTCGATGAGACCGAACGCCGCCGGGCCAAGCAGCTGGCCTGGAATGCCGAGCATGGCATCACGCCCGAGACGGTCAAGAAGGGTATCCGTAACATCCTGGAGTCCATCGAGGAGCGGGATTATTTCACCCCGCCGGGCGGCGTGGCGGAATCCGGCGAGGAGTATATCGCTCCCAAGGATATCCCCAGGCTGGTCAAGAAGCTGCGCAAGGAGATGCTGGCGGCGGCCAAGACCCTGGATTTCGAGGTTGCGGCCAGGCTGAGGGATCGGGTGAAAAAGCTGGAAGGGATGGAGTTGGCGTTGCGCTGAGGCAGTTATCAGGGATATAATTATAGATTGTGAAATAGCGGCGGTTTGTTTACTCTTTACCTACACCGCAGCGTCAGTTGAATATTCGTGAAAAGAAGGAATTAGTGATGGCAGATGAAAGCGTCGATCCGCTCAAGCGGGTTGAAGAACAGCTGAAAAAATGTGTCAAGTGCGGCGCGTGCCGCGCCAATTGTCCGGCTTTTACCGCCTTTGGCCGGGAGCCGGCCGTGGCCCGTGGCAAGATTGCCCTGGCACAGCATATCCTCAAAGACGACATCGAACTGGATGACCAGACCTATCTGGCCATGTCGAAATGCCTGCTGTGCGGCAGTTGTGTGGAGAAGTGTCCCAACGAGGTGCCTACCGATGAGATCGTCATCGCCGCCCGCGAGGCCCTGGCGAAAAAACGCGGCCTGACCACCTTCCACGCGGCGGTCGGACAGGTCATCAAGAACCGCTCGCGCATGCGGATGGGTGCCAGGGCGGCGTCCATTCTCGGGCCACTCTTCTTCAAGAAGGTACCCGAGACATCCGGCTTGCGGCTGCGCTTCCCGCTGCCGTTCGTGGGGGGCGGGCGCCACATCCCGGCCATCGCCAAAAAACCATTCATGGATCGTCACCCCGAGGTCATCCCCGGTGAGCCGGGCAAGCCGCGGATCGTCTTTTTCGTCGGCTGCATGACCAACTTCGTCTATACCGAGGTCGGCGAGGCCACGCTGGCCCTCTTCCGTCATCTGGGCTGCACCGTGATTATCCCCAAGGGGCAGCAGTGCTGCGGCCTTCCGGGCATGTCTGGCGGCGACATCAATACCGTGCGTGATCTGGCGGAGAAAAACCTGGCGGAGATGGAACGCTATGAGGCCGACTACGTCATGAGCGCCTGCGCCACCTGCGGCGGGGCCCTGCACCGTCTCTATCCGCTGGTGGTCGGCAAGCGCAATCCCGAGTTGAAGACCCGCCTGGAGGTCTTGGCCGCCAAGACCGTGGATGCGTCGCAACTGCTGCATAAACTTGGATTGAACCCCGTTGAGACCGGCTCGGGAGATGCGATCCGCATCACCTATCACGACCCCTGCCACCTGCGTACCCGCGGCCTGACCAGGCAACCGCGGGAATTGCTGAAAGGAACCCCGGGTGTCGAGCTGGCCGAGATGGAGGGGGCTGATCGCTGCTGCGGCCTGGGCGGCACCTTCAATGTCTACCATTACGGGTCATCCATGACCATCAACGAGGCCAAGAGCCGGGCGATCATAGCGACCGGGGCCCGGGCGGTTGCCACCGGCTGTCCGGGCTGCATGATGCAGCTTTCCGACGGACTCAAACAGCACGGGTCTCAGGTTGAGGTGCTGCATACCCTGCAATTGCTGGCACGCCGGTTGAAACTTGTTAAGTAGCGAGACGTATCTGACGGTCATTTGCCGATTGACGTGAGCCTTTTTTACTGATTTTCAAACAGGGAATCATAGTAAATTCCTTTGTTTTTCTTTATCCTTGATAAAATATTTTTATTGACATTATACAGGAAATTGTATACAAACCCCCGCATAAAAACTGGTTTTATTTTTGGCAGGAGATTGGATGAACGATTACAATATCGGGGCAAAGATTAAGAAGCTCCGTCTTGCAAAAAAGCTGACTCTTCAGTCTGTGGCCAAGGAAACCGGATTCTCGCCAGCACTGATTTCGCAGATTGAAAACAATAACGTTTCCCCGCCCATCGCTACTCTTTCCCGCATCGCCAAGTTTTTTGACGTCAAGATCGGTCTTTTCTTCGCGGACGACGAAGATGAGTGCCGCTACGAAATCGTGCGCGCCCATGAGCGCAAGGCCATTCCACGGGTTATCTCCCGGGCCGGCACCAGCCAGGGCTATTCCTACGAATCACTCTCCTTTCACAAGCAGAACAAGAAGATGGAGCCGTTCCTCCTTTCCATAACCGAAAAGGCTCTGGAGGAGAATACCTACAGCCATGACGGCGAGGAGTTTCTCTTTATCATGAAGGGAACGGCCGAGTTGCTGCTTGATGATCGTCGTGTTGTCCTTTACGAGGGGGATTGCGTCTATTTTGATTCGGCCCTCAAGCATCGTCTGCTTTCGAAAGATGGTGAAGAAGTCAAGGTGCTGGCGGTCGTTACCCGGTAATACCCCTTCAACACGTGATTCTTTACCCTATGAGCCATTTGAGTTCCATATCAAGCAAAGGAAGGATGGTTGAGATGTCCCCAAAAGCGATCAAAGCCTCACTGAAAAATCCGTTTGAACCCGAGAAAACAGTAGAATTTACCATCCCCGGTGAAATCCCCGGGAAAAAGGGCGGTTATGAAGAGGCGATGAAGGAAGGCCATGACCTTATCCAGCGCCCCATAAAGTCGGTCAGCATCGCCCAGATAGAGAAGCAGCACTTCAAGAAGCGCATGACCGTCTGGGAACGGATCCGCGTACTGACGGAAAACGAACCCAACATCCTCTTCCAGAACTGGGGCAAGAACCTGGACGGCGCCTCGCTGGTGACCGGCATCCTCAATATCAACGGGCGTGACGTAGCGGTCTATGGACACGATTTTACGGTTCGGGCCGGTTCCATCGACGCGACCAACGGCCGCAAACTGGCCCTCTTGTTCCAGATGGCCGGTGAGAAGGGTATCCCGCTGATCGGCATGAACGACTCCGCCGGGGCCTTTGTGCCGGCCGGAGTCGGTGGCCTGGACGGGTATGCCGAGGCTTTTACGGCGCTGCGCAAGATCAGTGGCGTTGTCCCCTCGATCATGTGCATGTTCGGTTTCAATGCCGGCGGCGGCAGCTACCTTCCCCGTCAGGGCAGTTTCCTGATCCAGCCCCAGGACACCTTCTTCGGTTTGACCGGACCGGGAGTGGTCAAGTCGGTTCTGGGTGAGGACGTGACCCCGGAAGACCTGGGCGGGCCCAAGGTGCATGGACAATCCGGGGTTGCCGATGTGACGGTTGAGGACGAGGTGGCCGCCCTGCGTACCGCATTGCAACTGCTCTCCTATATTCCTGATAACAACAGTGTCATGGCACGCTTCCGGGAGACCAGCGATCCCTTGGACCGCAAGACCTGGGAGATCAACACCCTGTTGAAGAAGTCCTTCAACTCCCCCACCGGCTTTAATACCCCCTTCGATGTCTCGATCATGATCCAGCAGATCTGCGACCATGGTGATTACTTCGAGCTGCAGCGTGACCGGGCCCGCGAGGCCGTTACCGCGCTCGGCCGTCTGGGTGGCAATGTGGTCGGATTCGTGGCCAACAACAGTGCGGTCGCCTCCGGTCAGATTTCAGTGGACTCCGCTTACAAGATCGCCCGTTTCAACCGCTTCTGCAATATCTACAACATCCCGATGATCTTCATGGAAGACACCACCGGTTTCCTTCCGGGACGTGAGCAGGAGGGCCGCGGCATCGTCCAGGCCGGCCGCGCCATGCTGGACTCGATCGTCGACATCAGAACCCCGCGCATCCTGCTGATCATCCGCAACGCATACGGCGGAGCATACGCCTCCTACAATAACTATCCCACCGGTGCCGATCTGGTCCTGGCGCTTCCGACCACCCGTCTGGCGGTTATGGGTCCAGCCGGCAAGGAGTTCGTTTACAAGGACGAGGTGCGCAAGATGCGTGCGGCCGTCAATGACCGCATAAAACATGGTATACAGGAACGCGTCACGGCCGGGATGTCGGCCGGTGAGGCCAAGATGGATGCCGAGAAGGACGCCGCTGACTGGCTGAAGATTGAGGACGCCGCCTTGAACCAGCGCTATGAAAAAGAACTTATGAACCCGAAAGAGGGTCTGTCACTGGGCTCCATCTCCTCTCTCGTGATGCCCACCGACCTGCGTAAGGTGCTGGGGGAGAACATGAACTTCTTCCTGCGCCATTACAAGCCCGGTCCGATGCAGGCCGTCCAGCGCGAGTTCCATTAATTTCATTCATTCCAGATTGGAGATAAAGAGACCATGCCACAGACCGATTACTACAAGCATAACCCCCTGATCCACCGGACTCGCAAATTGAGCAAGTCTCAATCCGAGTGGGTGCGCTCCTTTTCCTGTGAGGATCTCAAACCGCTGATCGTCTGCCGCGGGCCGATCCGTAAGGAGGCCATGGATGTCTATGAAGAGATGGGGATTTCCCACTACGGCATCCTGCTATCCGAAAAAGACTCGATCATCTATCCGAATGCACTGGCGCCCGAACTGCGCCAACTGACCGATTCGACCCGTGTACACCGGGTGCCTGACTACAGCGGTGCCAGCAAGGAAGAACGGGTCGAGCGTATCAACCAGATTATCCAGATGGCCCATGATAACGGCTACGACTCAATCTTTGCCGGTTATGGATTCATGGCTGAGGACGAAGAATTTGTGGCGGCCATTGAAAAGGCCGGCCTCAAGTTTATCGGACCCTGCGCCGCCACACAGGCCAAGGCGGGTAAAAAGGATGAAGCCAAGCGTACGGCACTGCAGGTGAACGTCAGCGTAACCCCCGGTATCAACAACGTAACCGCCTTGACGCTGCTTAAAAAATATCCTACCCGTGAAAAACTGCTCAAGATTGTCGAAGCCGAGGGTCTGGCCTGTGATAAAAAGATCCTGGCGGACAAAAAGCTTGCCGTCGAGGTGCTGGCGGATCATATCCTGATGGCCTCCTACAGCAAGGGGATCGATCTGTTCTCAATCGAGGAACTCTGCGCCCAGGTGCAGACCGAAGTGGCCGAGCTCTTTAGAAAATATCCTCAAAGCCGTTTCCGTATCAAGGCTATCGGAGGAGGTGGCGGAAAGGGGCAGCGCATCGTGGGCGCCTCACTGCTGGCGCTCAAAAAAGCCGATGAAAAGGCGATTGCCAAGGCGGCTGCAGAGGCGCCGGCCATGGTGCGCGAGGTACTGAACGAGGTCAAGGCCACCGGTGTTGGCGAAAATAAAAACGTCCTGATCGAGCTGAACATCGAGCAGACCCGCCACAACGAGATCCAGCTGCTGGGCAATGGCGAGTGGTGCATCTCTCTGGGGGGGCGTGATTGTTCCCTGCAGATGCACGAGCAGAAACTTCTGGAGGTTTCCGTCACCCAGGAAGGGCTGATGGCGGCCATCGAGAAGGCCAGGGCAGCCGGCCGCAAGGCTGAAGTCAAGGCGCTGGAAAGCGATCTGAAGGTCCTGGAACGGATGGAAGAGGAGTCGGCCCGCTTTGGCCAGGCTGTTGGTCTCGATTCCGCCTCGACCTTCGAGTGCATCGTCGATCGCGACCGGCACTTCTTCATGGAGGTCAACACCCGCATCCAGGTTGAACACCGCGTTACCGAGCTCTGCTACAGCCTCAAGTTCACCAATCCCAAGGACAAGAAAGATTTTTTCATCGTCGAATCCCTGGTGGAGGCCATGGCCCTGCTGGCTCGCCACAAGGAGCGTCTGCCCAAGCCGGAGCGCGTTGTCCGCTTCAACGCCTCGGTCGAGGCCCGTCTGAACGCAACCGATGCATCGCTGTCACCGCACGCCGGCGGTATGATCCGCTACTGGTCGAAGCCGATCAAAGGTGAAGTGCGCGATGACCAGGGCATCTGCATGACCAATCCGGATACCGGCATCTTCATGAAATATAAAGTAGCCGGTGCCTATGACTCCAACATCGCCCTGCTGCTTACCAAGGGGGAGGATCGACTGGCCAGCTATGAACGCCTCTCCGAGGTGTTGTGCAGCACCACCCTGCGGGGCAGCGCATTGGCTACCAATCTCGAATTCCACTACGGACTGGTCAACTGGTTCCTGGGCAGGAATGTCATGGCCAAGCCGACCACCCGTTTCGTGGTCCCGTATCTGGCCCTGGTGGGTACCCTCAAGGAGGAAGCCAACAAGCTGGATGTGGTGTATGCCTTCTTCCAGATGAAGAAACACTATGCCAAGCATGTGGCGGAACAGTTTGCCGATCAGCCGGATGTCTGCGCCAAGGAGCTGAAAAACATGTCCGCCCTGCTTGACCGCAAGGGCACCCTGATTACCCGTCCCATGGAGCGGCTCCTGGAAGACCCGCACCTTCTTTCGGGCTGGTTGAGCATTAACACGAAGAACTTCCGCATCGACAAGGGGAGGGTGGTCTGGCTCAGGAATCCGCTTGGGGTTCTCAAAGAAACCTACGAATACCTCCATATGAATTACCGGGCGCATAAACCTGCGGCGGAGATTATCTGGGATCATGACAATGAGCTGCTGCAGCAGTCGCTGCACTTCTCCAAGACCTTGCGTGAAAAACTCGGACTGGAGCGGGATGAATATTTCAAGCTCAATGACCTGGTCAAGATGGAAACACCTCAGGCCGGATTCGATGCGGAAACCTGGGAGCAGATCCGTTCGGCCCACTTTGGCTATGAAGCCGGACTCGAACTGTTGGGGATGCTGTTCCTGATCGGTGAGAACACCAGGTTCTGGGATATGAAGGTGCAGGATGATCTGGAGGTCGTGATCCCCGATTACCTGACCGACCTTGACCTGCAGGCCCGCATGAAAAAGATCCTGGTTCCCCCTCCGGTGACCAAGGCTGACGAAATAGTAGCGGTGTGCGGCGGGATGTACTACGGGCAGGAAGCACCAGGTTTGCCAACCTTCGTGAGCGAGGGGATGCATTTCGAAAAAGATCAGCCGCTTTACATCATCGAAGTCATGAAGATGTTTAACACCATCCGGGCACCCTTTTCTGGGACTATCGACAAGATCATCATGGAAGGGGGCGATGGCACCATCGTCCAGAAGGGACAGCCGCTCTTCAAGATCACGCCGGATGAGAAGTTTGTCGAGGTGGATCTGAAGGCGGTTGAAAAAGAAAAGCGTGAACGGACGTCGCACTATCTGAAGGCCGTGCTGCACAATACGTTATAGGTTCGGATGGGAGCGATTACCGAGGTTAAGGCCAGGGCGGGGAGTGTATCTTCTCCCCTGGTCTTTTTCAATTCAAATTCAATGTGGTAAAAGGGGCATATATGAGCATCACGGAACGCAAAGAGAAGTGGAAAGCCGTCGTCGCCAGGAACATCGCCCGCTCGCCGGAGCGGATGGAAAGGTTCCTGACCAGCTCCGGCATGGAAATGGA
>JAJYBH010000040.1 GCA_021779135.1 Deltaproteobacteria bacterium | reverse complement strand
CCTCAATCTGGCGGATGCGCTAGCGGGTAACCTCAAAATCTTGCCCGACCTCTTCCAGGGTGTGATCACTCTTTTCGCCGATGCCGAAACGCATGCGCAGCACCTTTTCTTCACGCGGGGTCAGAGTGGAGAGCACGCGGGCGGTCTGCTCGGAAAGATTGGCCTTGATAACCGCATCGATGGGGGAGATGACCCCCTTGTCCTCGATAAAATCACCCAGGTGCGAATCTTCCTCTTCACCGATGGGGGTTTCAAGCGAGATTGGCTCCTTGGCAATCTTGAGCACCTTGCGGACCTTGTCCAACGGTAGCTGCATCCGTTCGGCGATCTCTTCGGGCGACGGCTCGCGGCCGTTTTCCTGAACCAGCTGCCTGCTGGTGCGAATCAGCTTGTTGATGGTTTCGATCATATGGACAGGGATGCGGATTGTGCGCGCCTGGTCTGCGATAGCCCGGGTGATGGCCTGGCGAATCCACCAGGTTGCATAGGTGGAAAACTTGTAGCCACGCTGGTACTCGAACTTGTCCACGGCTTTCATCAGGCCGATGTTGCCCTCCTGGATCAGGTCGAGGAACTGCAGGCCGCGGTTGGTGTATTTCTTTGCAATCGAGACGACCAGGCGGAGGTTGGCCTCGATCAACTCGCTCTTGGCGATGCGGGCCTTGCATTCCCCTTCCTCGATGGCGAGCAGGGCTGTTGAAAGGTCACTGGCCTTAAAGCCGGATTCCTGTTCCACTTTCAGCAGTTTCCTGGCGGTGCCGCGCAGGTTCTTTTCAAGTTTATCGAGGGATTCCGGGTCACGTTTGAGCTTTTTGAGCTCCGCAGCAGCTTTATCTTCATCTCGTTGAAATTTTTCAACCAGCAGCTTGAGCTTTTCCGGACTGAGCGAGGTCTCCAGGTCAGCCAGTTCTCTCATGTGCCGGTCAACCTTGAATGAAAGCTCTTTCAACCGCTCGGCTATCTTGTTTATGTGGCGATCCTTCAGGCGCAGCGATTTCAGGAGAACGGCCTGATTCGCCCAGGCCAGGCGCAGCGCTTTCTCCAATTCCTTTTTCTTGGCGGCTGATTTTGCCGCATCCATCTGTGCCACGACTTCATTCAGCGCAAGATCATGCGTGGCGATGGCGTCGATAACGTCAAGGATGCGTGTTTTCTGTACATCCTCTTCCCCCTCTTCCAGTTCCTCATCCTCGACCTCTTTGCTGATCTCGGAAGCATTGATCTGGAACTTGCGCAGCTTTTCTCCCAGAAGCATGACCTCTTTCACGGTTATGGGGGTATTGAGGATGACGCTGGCAACATCCCGCTCTCCATCCTCGATGCGTTTGGCAATTTCGACTTCACCCTCACGCGTCAGCAGCGACACCGACCCCATTTCACGCAGGTACATACGCACCGGATCGCTGGTCCGACCGATGGTGCCGGCTTCGAACTCAACCTCCTCAGCTTCACCCTCAGCCTCTTCATCTTCCTCAAGATCGATCTTCATCTTGGGAATCTTGACCTTCTGGGCAGAGTCGACAATTTCGATATCCATGTCGCCGAACATACCCATGACATCATCGATTTGTTCGGTCGCGATATCGGGAGGCAGTATGTCGTTGACTTCGTCGAAGGTCAGAAAGCCTTTTTCCTTGCCGAGATCGATCAGCTGCTTGACTTCATCCAGGTTTTTCTTAGCCATTCAATTCACCCCTATATAACAACCATTCATGGTTACAGTTTCGATTTCCTGGTGCGTAAGGCATTTATTTCATGGAGAAGCGACGTGTGTTCGCTGCTGTCCGGGTCCGCTGTTCGCAATTGTGCCGTCAGATTTTTAATGGAACGGAGAGCTTTCTTCTCGATTGCTCGTATGCAGTCCTCCAGCGCGGTACGCCAGTTGACATCAGCCATCCGTGCCTCTGAAACGAGCATTCGCGAGAGGAGAACCCTGGCGCCGGGAGCCTCGATACTCTCCAGCAGATGGCTCAAGGCCTGGTCATCGTCATTGTTGGCCAGGGTGTCGAGCACCAGTTGTGCCAGCTCCAGGTAGTCACCTTCAAACAGGCTGTCGATACCCGATCTTGCGACCTCCGCCCGTGCTTCAGGATAGCTGCAGATCAATGCCAGCAGGGTTTCCTGGGTCGGATCATTTCTTTGGTCGGCCTGCCCTTGATCACCCCCGGCATCCCGGGAGGTGAGCTCCATTCCCCCCATGCGTTTGCGGAAGGCGTGGACAGTGATGCCAAGCAGTCGGCAGATCTCCTTTTCGTACAAATCCCGCTCTATCGGGTCAGCGATCTTCTTGAAACGGGGCAACAGCTCATCGATGATCCGTACCTTGCTGTCGACACTGTCGGGCGGCGTTTGGGCCAGCAAAGAGCGGACGTAAAAATCGAACGCCGGCCGCGCTTTCTCCAGGCAGGTACGGAAGGACTCCACCGGATTTCCGGCCAGGAAGCTGTCCGGATCCTCGCCGGACGGCAGGCTGATGACATAGGCCGGGAGCCGCTGTTCCATGAACAGCTCCATGGAGCGGACAGTGGCCTTGCGCCCGGCGGCGTCGCTGTCAAACAGCATATATACCTTTGCGGCATGGCGTTTTATCAGGCTCGTATGGGTCGCAGTCAGTGCCGTGCCGCAGGTGGCCACCACGTTGCGTATGCCAGCCCGGTACAGGGCCAGATGATCGAAATACCCCTCCACAATGATGACGCTGTTTTCGGTCCTGATGGTCGGCAGGGCCATGTCCATCCCGAACAGGACGGAACTCTTGTGGTAGAGCGGCGACTCCGGCGAATTGATGTACTTGGGCAGCGAGGCATCCAGCACGCGTCCGGCAAAGGCGATCACGTTTCCCTTGGTGTCGCGGATCGGAAACATAAGCCGGTTGCGGAACTGGTCGTACCAGCCCCGCTCGCTTTTCCGGACCACTCCCAGTTTCAGGGCGCTTTCCAGGTTGATGCCGTTGGACCTGAGATGCTGCACAAGCCCGTCACTGCGGTCAGGGGCGAAACCGAGCCGGTACGCCTCGGCTACCTCGCCGGTAGCAGCTCGCTTTTCCAGGTAGTCCCTGGCAATGGCGCCTTCAGGCTTCTGCTCCAGGATCGACCGGTAATAACCGGTGGTCAGCTCGTTTATGCGCTGGAATGCCTGCCGCTCATCCTGAGCCTGTTTTTCGGCATGGCTGAGCTGGCGCTCCTCGATCTCGATTCCGGCCTTGCGGGCCATCAGTTTGACCGCTTCCGGAAAACTGATCCCTTCAATCCGCATGATGAACGAGAAGGCGTTACCGCCTGCTCCGCAGCCGAAACAGTGGAAGATCTCCCGGGCCGGATTGACGTTGAAGGAAGGGGTCTTCTCGGCGTGGAACGGACAGAGGCCGGTGTAGTTGGCACCGGCTCGCCTCAGCTGTACATAATCTGAAACGACCTCGACAATCGAGAGTCGTTCGGCGACCTCGCGTACCTTGTCCTCGGGGATCATGGCCGAGAGCCGGTACTGCTCCGCCACACGGTGAGGATCCTGTCACCGGTCAGTGCAAACTGGTTGGCAGACAGTGAAGCGTGTACCTTCTGCTTAACTGCATCAGGCATGAAACCGGCTGTAGCGGTGCTGAACAGCAGGCAGAGCAGCAGCGCGCCTTCGCCGGCTCCGATCAGTAGGCCTCCCAGGCGATTGAGGCTGCCCAGCATAATGAGCTTCAGTGCGGCAGTAAGCACGTTTCCTGTTATGTGTGCAATGATGCCGGTCACGAGCAGCAACAGTATGAAGGCCAGAAAAGAGGCTACCTGCGCGGGAATGTGCAGAGTGGTGCGCATCGGTGCCGCGAGTGTCGGGTAGAAGCGGTACGCCAGCCATCCCCCCAGGACCAGTCCGGTGAGGGAGGCCGTTTCGTTGACCAGACCCCTGACCAGGCCCTTCAGGGCAAAAAGTAACAGCACCACGAGGATGATGATGTCAAATAGATTCATCGGGGAGCCTTGTGCCGCTTACAAAGAAGGGGCAATCGAGAAGAAAGCCCCTTGCACTGGTATGGGAGAATGCACTACAAACAGGTAATGCAGATGATTCGCGTTGAATCAGGCAAGTTTCAGTTTAACGGTATCACTGACGGTCTTGCCGTCAGCCTTGCCGGCGGTCAGAGGGGTGAGCGCCTTCATGACACGCCCCATGTCCTTGGCGCCCTGAGCGCCCGTTTCCGCGATGATCCTGTCGACCAGGGCATCTATCTCCGCGCTGCTCAATTGAGCCGGCAAAAAGTCAAGCAGGACTTCCAGCTCAGCCTCTTCCTTCTCGACCAGGTCGGGGCGGTTGCCTTCACGGTACATGCGGATCGATTCTCGACGCTGTTTTGTGAGGGTCGAGATGACCTCGATGATCTCCTGATCGTTCAACTCTTTCTTCAGGTCGATCTCGCGATTCTTCACCATGGAGCGTATCATGCGGACAGCCGAAAGGCGCAGGTCATCCCGCGCCTTCATGGCTGTCTTCATCGACTCGTTGAGTTGTTCCTTGAGCGACATGCAGTGTGCTCCCCGGTGTCGTAACGAATGCTAGTCAACCATCTTGCGCTGCTTTTTGAGGGCGCGCTTGCGGGCTGCAATGGCTTTCTTCTTGCGCTTGATGCTCGGCTTTTCGAAGTGTTCGCGTTTGCGAACCTCGGAGAGAATCCCCGCTTTTTCGCACTGTTTCTTGAATTTCTTCAGAGCGAGTTCAAACGGTTCGCTTTCCTTGATTTTTACTCCTGGCATCTATATCCCTCCCCCCATTGTAAGATGGCTGCAGCAAAATCTAAAAATTTTCAGAGTTGTGTATGATACCAGCAACGGGTCGGTTGTCAATATAAAAATTGTTCGGAGCGGGTGCGGGCAACAGGGGGGTCACGGAGTGCGGGATGCCTTTTCCGCTATGCCCGAGAGGCCGAAACGCCGGCGCAGTTCGTCGTAGACGGCTTCGAGGGGGATGTCCTGATATCCCAGCAGCACGAGGGTGTGAAAGAACAGGTCGGCGGTCTCGTAGACGACCTCTTCCCGGATACCGCCCTTGCCGGCGATGACGACCTCGGTGGCCTCTTCGCCCAGCTTCTTGAGGATCTTGTCGAGCCCCTTCTGCATCAGGGAAGCGGTGTAGGAGGTGTCGGACGGAGTGGCCTTGCGGTCGAGGATGACTTGGTAGACGGCATCGAGGATGTGTGGTTGCTCGCTCATAGGCGTACCGGTACCCCCTTGTCTTTTAGATACTGCTTGGCTTCACCGATGGTGTATTCACGGTAATGGAAGATGGATGCCGCCAGGCAGGCGCTGGCGCCGGCCTTGGTGAAGCCGTCGTAGAGATGCTCCAGGTTGCCGACGCCGCCCGAAGCGATGACCGGTATGGAGACCGCGTCCACCACGGCGCGTGTCAGGGCGATGTCGTAGCCGTCCTTGGTGCCGTCACAATCCATACTGGTCAGCAGGATCTCGCCCGAACCGTAGGCCTCCATCCTGACCGCCCATTCAACCGCATCGATACCGGTGGGGTTGCGGCCGCCATGGGTGTAGACCTCCCAGCGGTTTTCACCCGGCACACGCCGGGCGTCGATGGCGACCACCGTGCATTGCGAGCCGAAGCGCTCAGCTGCTTCCTTGACGAACTCCGGGCGGTCCACGGCGGCGGTATTGATGGAGGTCTTGTCGGCGCCGGCGTTGAGCAGGCGGCGGATATCGTCCGTGGTGCGGATGCCACCCCCGACGGTAAGCGGCATGAAGACCCGCTCGGCGGTGCGGCGGACCACGTCGATGATGATGTCGCGCTGGTCGCTGGAGGCGGTGATGTCCAGGAAGGTCAGTTCATCGGCGCCCTGCTGGTCGTATATCTCGGCGATTTCAACCGGATCTCCGGCGTCGCGCAGTTCCAGGAACTGGACCCCCTTGACGACACGGCCGCCTTTTACATCCAGGCAGGGGATGATACGTTTGGTCAGCATGTCAGTGTGAGCCTTTCGTCAGTGCCACCGCCTCGGCCAGCCGGATGGCGCCGGTGTAAACCGCCTTGCCGGTGATCACGCCGCTGATGCCGCTTGATTCGATCGCCATCAGGTCCTGGATATCCTTGAGGCTGGAGACGCCGCCCGAGGCGATGATCGGGATGGAGACCGCCTCGGCCAGTGACATGGTCGCTTCCAGGTTCGGCCCCTGCAGCATGCCGTCGCGGCTGATATCGGTGTAGATGATGGCTGAGACGCCGAAATCCTCGAACTTTCGCGCCAAGTCGATGGCGGTGATGCCAGTCACCTCGGCCCACCCCTGCACAGCCACCATGCCGTTCTTGGCGTCGATGCCGACCACGATCCTGCCGGGGAACCTGGCGCAGGCCTCGCGTACCAGCTCGGGATTACGTTGGGCGGCGGTGCCGATGATCACCCGGGAAAGCCCCAGCGAAAGGTAGGCCTCGATGGTTT
Organism: Deltaproteobacteria bacterium; assembly: GCA_021779135.1. Taxonomy (GTDB): domain Bacteria; phylum Desulfobacterota; class Desulfuromonadia; order Geobacterales; family Pseudopelobacteraceae; genus CAIPTY01. Next base: position 19,018 of record JAJYBH010000040.1, on the reverse strand, counting down.
CCAGGTCGCGGATGCCGCCCCCTAACTGTGCCGGAATGGTGATAGCGCCGATGATGGCCTCGATGGCGGCCCGGTTCTTCGGCTGCCCCGCAAAGGCGCCGTCCAGGTCGACGATGTGCAGCAGCTCGGCACCCTGGTCCTGCCAGGCCCGGGCCTGGGCTGCCGGATTATCGTTGAACACGGTATCCTTGTCCATCAGCCCCTGTTCCAGGCGGACGCACTTTCCTTCTTTCAGGTCAATAGCGGGGATTATGAGCATTGAAAACCTTTCAAAAACATTTGCCACAGAGGGCGCAGAGGACTCAGAGAAGATCAAAAGCAAAATAACAGAAGGATAATTTTCCAGCCATTTGTGTTCTTGGTTTTTTCCTCTGTGTTCTCTGTGACCTCTGTGGCTAAACGGTTTTATTTCATTTCAGCAAAGTTCTTCAGTATCCGCAGCCCCACGTCCTGGGACTTTTCGGGGTGGAACTGGGTGGCGACGATGTTGTCCTTCCAGATCGCGGAGCAGAATTCAAAGCCGTAGTCGGTGGTGGTGGCGATGACATCTTCACTGTCAGGCTGTACATAATATGAGTGGACAAAGTAGACGTTGGAGCCGTCGGCGATGCCTTCGAAGACCGGCGGACGGCGCTTGAAGCGAAGCTGGTTCCATCCCATCTGGGGCACCTTCAATTCTTCATCTGCCACCCGCATGTGATCGGGGAAGCGCAGTACATGGCCGGGGATCACATTCAGCCCCTGGTAGAGGCCGAACTCGACGCTGTCGGTGAAGAGCAGCTGCATGCCGACACAGATCCCTAGAAACGGGCGCCCCTCGGCTATGACCCTGAGGATCGGTTCGACAAACCCGGCCTGTTCCAGGTTGCGCATGCAGTCGCGGAAGGCGCCCACGCCGGGCAGTACAACCTTGTCCGCCTGCAGCACGATCTGCGGATCGGCGGTGACAATCGCCTTGGCACCGATCTTTTCAAAACCCTTCTGGACGGAACGGAGGTTGCCCATGCCGTAATCGATAATGGCGATCATATCCTCAGCCCGCGATCTTTGCGAAGTCGGCAATCCTGCTGAACATGCGGGCGATAGCCGTCAGCAGTGCCAGGCGGTTGGTGCGTACCCGCTGGTCCTCGGCCATGACCATGACCCGGTCGAAGAAGGCATCCACCGGTCCGCGCAGGGTGGCGATCTCGATCAGTGCATCCAGCCAGGAACCGGCGGCTACCCTGGTTTCAACCGTTGCTTTGACCGCCGAGAAAGCCTCGTACAAGGCATTCTCGGCCGCATCCTCGAACAGAGCAGGGTCGATCGGCGCATCCGTGCCCTCCTTGATGATGTTGCCGACACGCTTGAAGGCCACGGCCAGCGGTTCGAAGTCGGAGTGGGTGGCAAACTCGGCCAGGGCGACAATGCGGGCCTTGACATCCACAAGGTCGACAAAGTCAGCTGAAACCGCCGCATCCACCGCGTCACCGGGATAGTCGTTCGCCAGGAGGTTGATGAAACGTGCGCGGAAATACTCAAGTACCTCTCCGGCCACCTGCTCACGGGGGCGGGTCAGCTTTGCGGTCAGCAGCTCAAGCGACGTGCCGATCAGCTCCGGCAACGACAGTCGGTAGCCCCGGTTGAGGATGATGCTGATGATGCCGATGGTGGCGCGCCGCAGGGCATAGGGATCGGCGGCGCCGGTGGGGATCAGCCCCACGCCGAAGCAGCCGCAGATTGTATCGAGCTTGTCGGCGATGGAGACGAAGGCGCCGATGTCCGAAACAGGCAGTTCACCGCCGGCCTGCGTCGGCAGGTAGTGTTCGGCAATGGCGACCGCCACGGCCACATCTTCGCCTTCCAGCAGGGCATATTCACGTCCCATGATGCCCTGTACCTCGGGGAACTCGCCCACCATGGCCGACACCAGGTCGGCCTTGCAGAGCCAGGCGGCCCGTCCGGTCTGGTCCTTGACGTCGGGATTCAGCTTGGCGGCCAGCCCTTCGGCCAGCGCCTTGAAACGCTCCATCTTCTCGAAGGAGGTGCCCAGCTTCTGCTGATAGACGACCTTTTTCAGGCCCTCGACCCGCTCGTCCAGCTTCACCTTCTGGTCTTCCTCGAAGAAGAAGCGGGCATCGGACAAGCGGGCCCGCAGGACGCGCTGGTTGCCTTTGACCACCACCGACGGATCTTCGGTCAGGGTGTTGTTGATGGTGATGAAGCCGGGCAGCAGCTTTCCGTCGCCATCCACGATGGAGAAGTAGCGCTGGTGGCTGCGCATGGAGGTGATCAGCACCTCTTTGGGCACCACCAGGAACTCCTCGGAGAAGGTACCGTGCACCGCGCTGGGGTACTCCACCAGGAAGCTGACCTGCTCCAGCAGCTCCTCGTCCGGCAGCAGATGGCCGCCGGCAGCGATAGCGACGCGGTGGGTCTCGCGACGGATGATCTCCTTGCGTCGCTCCGGGTCGGGTATGACGAAGTGCCGTTCGCACTCTTCCAGGTAGTGGGCATAATCACGCACCGGGAAGGTGGTGTTGGCCATGAAACGGTGGCCGCGGGATACGGCGCCGCTGGTGATGTTGCCGAATTCGAAGGGGACGATGACCCCGTCGAACAGTGCCACGATCCAGTGGATCGGACGGGCGAAGCGCACATCCAGGTCGCCCCAGCGCATGGATTTCTTGAAGGGGATGTCGTTGATCAGCCCGGGCAGGATCTCGGAGAGGAGTTCATGGGTCGGCCGGCCGGTCTCGGTGCGGGTGATGGAGATGTAGTCACCCTTATCGGTCGTGACGATCCGGATGGCGGAAACATCAACTCCCTGGCCGCGGGCAAAACCCTCGGCCGCCTTGGTCGGTTTGCCGTCGGCATCGTAGGCGGCCTTCCTGGATGGTCCGGTGGCGGTAATCTCGGCATCCGGCTGGATGGCCGGGATATCCCTGACCAGCAGCGCCAGGCGGCGCGGTGTAGCCAGGGTTTTGACCTCACCGAATGTCAGGCGGGCGGCCGTCAACTCTCTGGTGATGATGGCCTCCATCTCGGCCATGGCGCGGGGGATGAAACCGGCCGGGATCTCTTCGGTCCCTATCTCGAGAAACAGTTCCTTGGTGCTCATCGGGCCACACCTCCTTTCAACAGCGGGAAGCCGAGTCTCTCGCGCATCCTCAGGTATCCTTCGGCGCAGATGCGGGCCACGTTGCGGACGCGGCCGATGTAGGAGGCGCGCTCGGTAACCGAGATCGCCCCGCGGGCGTCCAGCAGGTTGAAGGTATGGGAACACTTCATGACGTAATCGTAGGCCGGCAGGACCAGCTCTTTCTCCGCCAGCCGAAGGCACTCCTTCTCGTACATGCCGAAGAGTTGCAGCAACATCGCCACATCGGCTTCCTCGAAGTTGTGTTTCGAGAACTCCACCTCGCTTTCGTGGTGGATATCACCGTATTTGATCCCCTTGACCCATTCCAGGTCGTAGACATTGTCCACGCCCTGCAGGTACATGGCGATGCGCTCGCAGCCGTAGGTGATCTCGGAAGAGACCGGCTTGAGGTCGATACCGCCGGCCTGCTGGAAATAGGTAAACTGGGTGATCTCCATGCCGTCCAGCCAGACCTCCCACCCCAGGCCCCAGGCGCCCAGGGTCGGTGATTCCCAGTCATCCTCTACAAAACGGATGTCGTGCTTGCCGGGATCGAGGCCAAAAGAGCGCAGTGAATCCAGGTACAGGTCGAGGATGTTCATGGGCGAGGGCTTCATGATGACCTGAAACTGGTAGTAATGCTGCAGGCGGTTGGGATTTTCCCCGTAACGGCCGTCGGTGGGGCGGCGGGATGGCTCCACATAGGCTACGTTCCATGGTTCCGGGCCGAGAACGCGCAGAAAAGTTGCCGGGTTGAAGGTGCCGGCGCCCTTTTCGGTGTCGTAGGGTTGCTGGATAATGCAGCCCTGCTTGGCCCAGTAGCCTTGCAGGGAGAGGATAAGATCCTGGAATGTCACGGTAGTGGTCCTCCGATAGGAGAGTGTTTAATAAAGATTGCTAAAATAGCAGGTATGTCTGTTCCGGTCAAGAATGACCGTCAGGGCGGGCAGTTGGCGCAAACCGACTTGAAGAGGTTGGTACTCAGGTAGCGGTCGCCCCGGTCGGGGATGATGACAACGATGGTGCCTGATTCCATCCCCGAGGCCAGCTGCAGCGCACCTGCCACGGCAGCGCCGCCGGACATGCCGCAGAAGATGCCTTCGTGGGTCGCCAGTTGTCGGGCGGTTTCAAAGGCGGCGTCATCCTCGATAACCATTTTCTGCGAGAGCGCTCCTTCGTCATAGATGGGGGGCACGATGGCCTCGCGCATGTTCTTGAGCCCCTGGATCTTGTGACCCAGCACCGGCTCGATGCCGATGATGCGGACCTCCGGTTTGGCCTTGGCAAAGTACATGGCCGCGCCCATCAGGGTACCGCTGGTGCCCATGCCGGCCACGAAATGGGTGATAGTCCCGTCGGTCTGGCGCATGATCTCCGGGGCGGTGGTCTCGAAATGGGCCAGCACATTGTTCGGGTTGGCGTACTGGTTGGGCATGTAATAGGTGCCGGGATCCGCTTCGTAGATCTTGTGGGCCAGGCGGATGGCGCCGTCGGTGGCCTCGCAGCCGGGTGACAGCACGATCTCGGCGCCGTAGGCCTCCAGTACGCTGCGCCTCTCCACACTGACACAGGCCGGCATGGCCAGTTTGATGCGATAGCCGCGCGCGGCCGCGATCATGGCCAGGGCAATCCCGGTGTTGCCCGAGGTCGGTTCCAGGATGATCTTGTCATGGGTCAGTTCGCCGCTCTTTTCAGCGGCCAGGATCATCTGGCGTGCCGGGCGGTCCTTGACCGACCCCCCGGGATTGTTTCCCTCCAGCTTGGCCAGGATTGGTACCCGCGGGTTGGGGTTGATGCTGCAGAGTTCTACCATTGGCGTGTTGCCGATTGATTCGATGAGGCTTTGGCCTTTCACGGAGTCCCCTTTGTCAGAGAAAATAAGAGAGTGCGAACAGAAAGATGAGGGCTATGAAGATATACAGTATGTAATGATTGAGCTGCCCGCTCTGCAGGCGCCTGATGGCGGCCAGTCGCCGGTCCGCGGCGGAAAAGAACGGCAGGATGCCTTTTTCGAGCACCACTTCGGGGACGTGCGACCGGAAAGATGTCCGCCCGGGAAAGAGTCCCTTGATGTCCGGCTGGTGACGCTCGGGGCACAGAATTCCCCCGAAGATACCCACCAGCATCTCGGCAAAGGATGATGCCGTGTATTGCATGGAGGGGGCCGGGGCGGCATAACCGCAGTCCCAGGTGCCGGTTTCGCCAATCGGTCCGGTTTTGAGACGGCTCAGGTACCAGGCGCCCAGCAGGAAGATCAGGAGGATCAGGGCCGCAGCGGCCAGGCTCAGGCCATACAGGTGCGCGGTTGTCAGGATCTCCGGCAGGGCCTCTCCCCGCTGCGGATAGATCGAGGCCACAACCGGCTCCACCAACCTGATCGCCGCAAAGGGCAGCACGCCGATCAGGAGGCACAGCCCGGCCAGGATTGTCATGGCATAGTTCATGGCGGGGGATTCGTGCGAATCGGGCAAGGGGCTGCGGGGTTCGCCCAGGAAGACGCCACCGTACACCTTGACAAAGCAGGCCAGCGCCAGTCCGCCGGTCAGGGCCAGCAGGGGGGCTGACATCCCCAGAACGGCCGCCGCCGTGCCGGCGGTTATTCCGAAACCTTTGAAAATGCCGAGGTAGATGAGGAGTTCGCTGACAAAGCCGTTCAGGGGCGGCAGTCCGCAGATCGCCACGGAACCGGTCAGAAAGGCCAGTGAGGTCAGCGGCAGTGAACGGGAAAGACCACCCATGCGGTCGATGTCACGGGTGCCGGTCACGTGGATGACCGCACCGGCTCCCAGGAACAGCAGCGACTTGAAGAGGGCATGGTTGAGAACATGCAGCAGGGCGCCGGCCATGCCCAGTACGAACAGGATACGATGGCCGGTCGTCAGGCCGATCAGGGCCACACCGATCCCCATGACGATGATGCCGATATTCTCTATGCTGTGGTAGGCCAGCAGGCGTTTGATGTCGTGTTGCCCAATGGCGAACAGAACCCCGACAACCGCCGAAACGATCCCCAGGCAGAGCAGGAGCACCCCCCACCACAGGGGTGGCGTGCTGAAAAAAGAAATGACCCTCAGCAATCCGTAGATTCCCATCTTGAGGACGATACCCGACATGACCGCCGAGATCTGGCTGGGGGCATTGGCATGGGCGGTGGGGAGCCAGACATGCAGCGGCATGATGCCCGCCTTCATGCCGAAGGCTATCAGGGCCGTCAGAAAAATTGCGACTGCTGCCGGTGTGGCCGGATCCAGGGAACCGCTGGCCGGTAAGGATTGGCCGTTGTACTGCGCGATCAGTGCAAAGAGTACGATCATGAGCAAGGTTGTGATGTGGCTGGCCACCAGATACTGCAGGCCGGCTTCGCGCACTTCCGGGCGGCCATGTTCCAGGCACATGGCCAGATACACCATCAGGGCCATGCTCTCCCAGAAGATCAGCAGGGTGATGCCGCTGGCTGAAATCAGCAGCAAAATTATAGAACTAATGACCAGGCCGAGGTAGAAGGTAAGCAGGGATTCACCCCGGTTATCGGGAGTTGTGCTGCAATAGCCGCAGGTGTAGAGCGAGATGCATACGGCGACGACCAGTACCGGAATCAGAAAGAACGCCGAGAGTTGATCGAGACGGAAGAGCAGCTCGCCAATCGGGAGGCGCCAGGCCATTTCGAAGGTTTCGATATCGTTGTGCAGCAGGAGGATTCTGGCTGCCGCAGCCAGACCGGCCGCCGCTCCGCCGGACAGGAGGATGCAGGCAATCCTGCGGCCGTGAAACAGGGGCATGCCGGAAAACAGGGCCGGAACTCCGGATAGCGCGCAGAGCAGCGCGGATGCGAATGCGAGCTCAAGTGCCGTCATTGGAGGCACAGCCCATGTTCGAGTGCTTTCAGAAGCGTGTACATAAGCGATGTATATCGCCTCATCGCCGGAACGGTCAAGATAATTAACCGCTAACCATGGGGATTGGTGATTATTTTTTGTTGACAAGCCCGCGACATTAAGGGTAACGTCACTTCATCCTCTGATTTTTTATATCCAGACTCTTGGTACGCACCCCAATCCTTCATAAAATGTAATAAAGAGATTGAATCCAACATCAGGACACCCCTGCAAACATTAATTTTTCTCAATGGAATGTATCCTCCCATAGACACTTCCCACGTAATGATTGCGCTTGAGGCATGATACCCACCGTCTGAACATCCAATTTCAGCACGCAACTGGCCATTGTATTGACAATTCAGGAGAACCGATGAACCTACAGGAACTGAAAGGCAAGAAGATCAACGAGCTCAACGCACTGGCGCGCGAGCTCAATATCGAGGGTGCATCCAGTCTGCGCAAGCAGGATCTGATCTTTGCCCTGCTGAACGCACAAACAGAACAGAATGGCATGATCTTCGGGGAAGGTGTCCTGGAAACCTTGCAGGACGGTTTCGGTTTTCTGCGCGCCACGGATTACAACTATCTTCCGGGGCCGGACGATATCTATGTTTCTCCCAGCCAGATCCGTCGCTTCAACCTGCGCACCGGTGATACGGTTTCAGGCCAGATCAGGCCTCCCAAGGAGGGTGAACGCTATTTTGCCCTGCTCAAGGTTGAAACGGTCAATTTTGAACCACCCGAGGTGGCTCGCGACAAGATCCTCTTCGACAACCTGACCCCACTCTATCCCGATGAAAAACTCACATTGGAGACGACCCCTGACAACATGCCCATGCGGGTCATGGAGCTGGTTGCTCCGATCGGCAAGGGACAGCGCGGCCTGATAGTGGCTCCGCCCCGAACCGGCAAGACCATGCTGATCCAGAATATCGCCAACTCCATCGCCGCCAACCACCCCGAAGTGTATCTGATAGTCCTGCTGATCGATGAACGTCCGGAAGAGGTGACCGATATGCAGCGCTCGGTCAACGGCGAAGTGGTTTCGTCCACCTTCGACGAACCCGCCACACGCCACGTGCAGGTGGCCGAGATGGTCATTGAAAAGGCCAAGCGCCTGGTGGAGCACAAGCGAGACGTTGTCATCCTGCTGGATTCCATTACCCGGCTTGCGCGGGCCTACAATACCGTTATCCCGCCATCCGGCAAGATCCTTTCCGGTGGTGTCGATTCCAATGCCCTGCACAAACCCAAGCGCTTCTTCGGCGCGGCCCGCAACATCGAGGAAGGGGGCTCCCTGACCATTATCGCCACGGCCCTGGTGGATACGGGCAGCAAGATGGATGATGTCATCTTCGAGGAATTCAAGGGTACCGGCAACATGGAGCTGCATCTGGACCGCAAGCTGGTCGAGAAGCGCACCTTCCCGGCCATCGACATCAACAAATCCGGAACGCGCAAAGAGGAGCTGCTCATCGAAAAAGTCTCCCTTAACCGCATCTGGATACTGCGCAAGGTGATCCACCCCATGAATGTGGTGGACAGCATGGAGTTCCTGCTGGACAAGCTTTCGGAAGCCAAGACCAACCAGAATTTCCTGGACTCCATGAGCAAGTAGAAAAAAGGGTTGCAAAAAAAAAACCGAATCGTTACGATTACACTTTACGGTCACCACTTGAATATTTTTGCTGAACCGATTTGAAGGAGGAAGTGATGAGAGAAGGAATTCACCCGACGTACAATGAGATTACCGTTAAGTGTCTCTGTGGAAACACATTTCAGACCCGTTCGACCCTCAAGGAAATCAATACTGAGATCTGCTCCGCCTGCCATCCGTTTTTCACCGGCAAACAGAAATTGATGGACACCGCCGGTCGCGTCGAACGCTTCAAGAAACGTTACGGCCAGATTTAGCACACCACCGGATTACTACACGAAGGGGGCTTTGTCGAAAGGACAAATCCCCCTTTTTGCATCCTGACCAATGGGGCTCCAGCCATGAATGTAACCCTGATTGAACACACTCCGAATCCCGAACAGACCGTGGCCCTGGCCGCGCGGCTCTGCTATTCGCCGGTATCCATCGGTGAGTTGCGCGAGAAGCTGGAATCGGCCGATATCGAGAAGTTCCTGGACAAGATCATGTCCCTGGGGCACTACTCGGTGCTGGAACACGTCTCCTTTACCTTTGCCATCGAAGGTATTTCGCGGGTGACCACCCATCAGCTGGTGCGGCACCGCATTGCCTCTTTTTCCCAGCAGTCCCAGCGCTACGTGTCCCACAAGGAACACTTCGCCTCGATCATGCCGATCAGCATCGCCGGGCATGCCGAAGCGCGCCAGGTCTTTGCCGACATGACCGAGGCGCTCCACAAGGCTTACGGCAGGTTGATCGAGATGGGAGTTCCCGCCGAAGATGCCCGCTACATCCTGCCCAACGCCACCGAAACCAAGATCATCATGACCATGAACGCCCGTGAGCTGTTGCACTACTTTGCCCTGCGCTGCTGCGAACGGGCCCAGTGGGAGATTCGCGAGATGAGCATCGAGATGCTGCGGCTGGTACGGCGGGTTGCGCCGGTCATCTTCCGCAACGCCGGACCGGGCTGCGTGGATGGCCCCTGCCCGGAGGGACAGTTCTGTTGCGGCAAGACGGCCGAGGTTCGGGAATTTTTTAAAAGACTGGATCAAGGAAACTAATGGAAAAGATAAATGTAGGCGGGCAGGCGGTTATCGAAGGTGTCATGATGCGGGCACCGCGTTCGGTGGCCATCGCCGTCCGCCGCCCCAACGGCGAGATTGTGGTACGCAGGGAACTGGTTGTGCCGCTTTCGGAGCGCTACCCGGTCGTGAAACTGCCGATCCTGCGCGGTGCGGTAGCACTTTTCAGTTCGCTGATCATCGGCATCAAGGCGCTTAATTTTTCGGCCAACGAGGCCATGACGGAAGAAGAAAAGGATAAAGAGGGCGAAAAGGCGGGCGGTGAACTGTCCTCCTGGGCCATGGCCGGCACCATGACGGTGGCCTTCGGCTTCGGCATCGGCCTGTTCTTCCTGTTCCCGCTCTACCTGACCAAGTTGATGACTCCGGTCATCGGCGACAACAACATCGTCTTTAACCTGGTGGACGGTGTTATCCGCGTGATCATCTTCCTGCTCTACATCTGGGGGATCTCGCGCATGGAGGACATACGCCGCGTGTTCCAGTATCACGGAGCAGAACACAAATCGATCTTTGCCTTCGAGGCCGGCGAGGAACTGACGGTCGAAAACGTGCGCCGCTACAGCCGGCTGCACCCGCGCTGCGGAACCAGCTTTCTGCTGATCGTCATGCTGGTCAGCATCGCGGTCTTCTCGATGATCCCCAAGCTCTGGCCCTTCATCTTCAAGGCCGGCTCGCGCGTGGTACTGCTGCCGATGATCGCCGGCATCTCCTACGAGTTTCTTCGCTGGAGCGCCAAAAACGATACCAATCCACTGGTCAAGCTGATCATCACCCCCGGCCTGGCGCTGCAGCGCCTGACCACCGGCGAACCGGACGACGCCCAGCTGGAGGTGGCCATCCGCTCGCTGGACGAGGCGCTGGAAGTGAATGCCGGGTATGCCGACGACAGGCTTGTAGTCTAGGGATTTGAAGTCCCCCTTTGGAAAACGGGGTGTAGGGGAATTTGCCTTGCGCCCACCGAGAAATCCCCCCCGCCCCCCTTTTGCAAAGGGGGGGGATGTTTTTTATAAGCATCCATCCGTAATAATCAGATTGAGGTTTATACATGTTCGACAAGATAGAAGAACTGGAGCGGCGCTACCAGGAGCTGGAAGCGCTGCTGTCCGACCCGACGGTTATCTCCAACCAACCGGAATTCCGCAAATTCTCACGTGAGCACTCTGACCTCTCCGCCCTGGTGGCGGCCTATCGGCGCTGGCGCAAGGTTGTGGAGGAGATCGAAGATAACCGAGGGATGCTGTCCGACCCGGAGATGAAGGAGATGGCCGAAGAGGAACTGAAGGGTCTCGACGCCGAGAAGGAACAGCTGGAAGCCGATATCCAGCTTCTGCTCCTGCCCAAGGACCCCAATGATGATAAAGGAGTCATCCTGGAGATCCGCGCCGGCACCGGCGGGGATGAATCGGCCCTGTTTGCCGGCGACCTGTTCCGTATGTACTCCCGCTTTGCGGAGACGAACCGCTGGCGGGTGGAGACCATCTCGGCCTCCGAGTCGGAGCGGGGCGGCTTCAAGGAGATCATCGCCTCCGTGGAAGGGGAAGGGGTCTACGCCAAGCTGAAATACGAATCCGGTACCCACCGTGTCCAGCGCGTGCCGGAGACCGAGGCCCAGGGGCGCATCCATACCAGCGCCTGCACCGTGGCCATCATGGCCGAGGCCGAGGATGTGGACATCGACATCCGTCCGGATGACCTCAAGATCGACGTCTACCGTTCATCGGGCGCCGGTGGCCAGCACGTCAACACCACCGACTCGGCCGTGCGCATCACCCATCTCCCCACCGGTACCGTGGTGGCCTGCCAGGAGGAGCGCAGCCAGATCAAGAACCGCGCCAAGGCCATGAAGGTCTTGAAGACCCGCATCATGGACACCATGATCCAGGCCCAGAATGACAAGCTGGCGGCCGACCGCAAGCAACAGGTCGGTTCCGGCGACCGCAGCGAGCGGATCCGCACCTACAACTTCCCCCAGGGTCGCATGACCGACCACCGCATCGGGCTGACACTCTATCGTCTGGATTCGATTATGGCCGGGGACATGGGCGAGATCGCCGACTCCCTGCGGGCGCATTACCAGATGGAGGCCCTCAAGGCCCAGAGTGAGGGGAACTAGGTGGAGACAAGCGTGACTGAACTGAGCCCCAGCGCCCGCCGGGTACAGGATGCCATTATTTCCGCCGGTCTCGAATGTTGTGTTGTGGAGCTGCCGGCCAGTACCCGCACCGCCCAGGAAGCGGCCGACGCCGTTGGCTGTGGCGTGGGCCAGATCGTCAAATCACTGGTGTTTCGCGGTAAACAGAGCGGAAAGGGTGTTTTTGTCGCGGCCAGTGGCGCCAACCGGGTCAATGAAAAGCGTCTGAAAGAGTATGTCGGAGAAGGGATCGAAAAGGCCACGCCAGAATTCGTGCGTGAGACCACCGGTTTTGCCATAGGCGGGGTTTCGCCGGTTGGACACCTCCAGCCGCTGGAGAGTTATATTGATCAGGACCTGTTGAGCTACGATGAACTATGGGCCGCTGCCGGGACACCCAATGCGGTCTTCAGGCTTTCTCCCGTCGACTTGACACATCTGACCGCAGGCCACGTGGTCAGCATTGCCTGAACCTCAGGGCACCTTCGCCACGACGATCCCCAGCCAGGTGAAGAGCAGGCAGACGCTGGCGTTGGAGAAAGCCACCAGGATGCGGCCGCTCTCCAAAAGCCCCCCGCCACGTTGACCGAGTGTGTCCCCCAAGGGTAGTGCCGCGCCAGCTTTTCATGGGTCCCACCCGAAAGAAAGTAACGCGCCACGCACCCCAGCGCACCGAACACGGCTATAGAGGCGACGGCCAGCATGCAGCGCTATCGATTGAAAAAGACAACCATAAATTCGTCTCTCGCAGCGGCACGGAGTTCACAGGAAGTTTCGTGCGACAAACATTCGGTTAATTCATCCACTCCCGGTGGTCTTGCAACCCTGCTTGAACCGGGTCTAGTTCGAGTCTCTGTGTGTTCTGCGAGAGACGGTTAAGCAAACTACTCTTTTAGCTGTTCCGCCAACAACTCCGCCGTGTGTCTCACCTGCACGGCAGCGCCGTCCTGGTCGAGCCCGCCCCGGATCTGCATGACACAGCCGGGGCAATCCATGGCCACAACCGGGGCGCCGGTCTCCTTGATATTCTTCAGCTTGCGCTGCAGTATCGGCCCGGAGATCTCCGGCAGTTTGAGCGAATACGATCCCCCCATGCCGCAGCACATATCGCACTCGAACATCTCCGCCAGTTCATAGCCGGCCTTCCGCAGCAGTTCCCGCGGCTGTTCCGACACCTTCAGGGTCCGCTTCAGGTGGCAGGAATCGTGATAGGTGACCCGGCCGAGTTGCTGGCCTTCCTTCAGCGTTAATCTTCCCTCATCCACCAGCCGTTTGGCCAGGGTCGAGAAATCGACCGTCTTGGCGGCCAGCTCCCTGGCCTTGGGGATCCATTCGGTCTGCCCCAGGCTCTCGAAGGTGTTGATGAACTCGTGCTCCAGCGCCACGGTGCAGGTTGGACAGGCCGAGACCACATACCGCACATCCTCGGCCAGCAGGGCGCGGATGTTGTTGATCGCGTTGCCGGCAGCGGTCTCGTAGGCGCCGTTGTAGCGGGCCGGGGCACCGCAGCAGGTCTGCTCCTCCGGGAAGATCACCCGGATGCCGGCCTTGTTCAGGACACTGACCACGGCCTCACCTTGCTCCGGGTAGGCGAAGTCGATCAGGCAACCGGCATAGAAGGCGGCCTTCTCTGTGCACTCCGGCTGTTTGATCCCCTTGAATCGGTCGCGGAAAGGCTCGGCCGCTATGGCCGGCAGGCTGCGGCCGTCGGTCAGGTCCGCCAGGAACATCGGCAGGTGACGGACGAACTTGCCGGAGGTGAATGGCTTGCCTGCAATGGAGGCGGCCCGCAGCATGCCGTGGAACAGCTTGCGGTTGTTGACCACCGAGTAGATCGCCCGCTGCAGCATGGGAACTCCCTGTTCCTGCACCAGTCGCCGGCGGATCTCCATGATCAGCTCAGGGATGTCGATCCGGCCGGGACAGACATCCTTGCAGGCCCCGCACTGGATGCAGAGTCCCTGGATGTCCTCGGATTTTTTCAGTTCGTCGAACCAGGCGGTCAGGATGGTGCCGATGCCGCCGGTGTAGACCTTGCCGAAGACATGCCCGCCCACCAGGCGGTAGACCGGGCAGACGTTCAGGCAGGAGGCGCAGCGGATGCACTGCAGCGCCTGCTTGAATTTGGGGTCGGCGGCCATCTCGGAGCGGCGGTTGTCCATCAGGATGATGTGCAGGTCCTTCATCGAGCCGTCGTCGTTGGGGGTGGGGCCGGTGATGATCGAGACGTAGCTGGTCAAGAGCTGGGCCGTGGCGCTGCGGGGCAGGGCCTTCAGGATGGGGGCTATGTCGGCGTACTTCTCGACCAGCTTCTCGATCCCCACCAGGGCCACATGGATCCTGGGCAGCGAGGTCACCAGGCGGGCATTGCCCTCGTTGGTCATCAGGACGATGCTGCCGGTCTCGGCGCAGGCGATGTTGCCGCCGGAGATGCCCATGTCGGCCTTGAGGAACATCGGACGCAACCTGTCACGGGCCACCTTGACCAGTCGCGGTATATCGGAGGTCAGGCGCTCGTTGACCTCTTTGCTGAAGAGGTCGGAGACCTCCTCCTTGGTCATGTGGATGGCGGGCATGACCATGTGCGAAGGGGTCTGCCCGGCCAGCTGGATGATCCATTCCCCCAGATCGGTCTCTCCGACCGAGATGCCGGCCTTTTCCAGGTACGGATTGAGGTGGATCTCCTCCGTGGCCATGGACTTGGATTTTACAACCGTTTTGACCCCATTCTCCTGGGCCACCGTGAGGATATATTCCCTGACCTTGACCGGGTCGCTGGTCCGGAAGACCTTGGCGCCGCGGGCCGTGGCGTTCTGCTCGAACAGGTCCGAGAGCAGGTCCAGGTGGGAGGCGGCATAGGATTTCAGCTCGGCGATGCGGCCGCGCAGCTCCTCGAAGTCGATCCCTTCGTAGGCCTTGGCCCGGTTGACCTTGTAGGCCTCCGAGAACTTGCCCAGCGCCCCGGTCAGGTTGGCGTCGTTGACGGCCTTGTGTATGGATTCCTTGAATTCTGTTCCCATCAGTTGGCACCTCCCAGGTCATCCACGAAAACGATTACCAGCCGTTCCGGCCCATGCACCCCGATGGTCAGCACCCGCTCGATATCCGCGGTCCGGCTCGGGCCGGTGATCATGGCGATGTAGCCGCTCTGGGCAGGGTGCAGCCTGGTCAGAAGCGCCGGCATGTCGGGCAGAATTCCGGAGGTCGGCACCAGGGCGATATGAATTGCGGGGAGTGACGAGACCAGGCGCTGATCGATGGCGGTGGAGTCCTGCACCAGCGTGCCGGTGTCCGCCAGGGCCCACTGCATCTGGCTGATGCCGAAGCGGGCGTCAGCCGCCAGGTCGCGGGTGATCTCGAACTTCAGTCCCGCGACCCCCGCCAATGTCTGCCGGTCGATCCCGTCCAGGAAGGGACACTCGGTCCACAGGGCATGTGCCTGCGGTTCATCGGCGATCCCTTCCCGCTCCAGGAACCCGACAATAAAATCGAGGGCACCGGCCTTTGTCCCAAAGCGGTACACCTCTGCGCTGACCCCCTCGGCCCGGGTTTTGAATTGTTCGTACATGGTGTCGAGTCTCCTTTTCGTCCCCCATCTGATGTGAGCCATTGTTTCATTCTTGACGGAAAGTCGTTTTATCCTTTGCCTGATTACCAGGTGCCGTGTCTCAGTCCGTCGGGCAAGTGTCGCTGTAAAGTAACTTGTAAAACCAGATTACACGTTACGATAAACTATTGAATAACTCCATGTCAACAGGCATTTACACAACACTCAAAATATATATTGACAGGTGAGCTGGAAAAAGGATAATTGGTAATACAAATTTACAGAACTGGATTTTATTTCGACCACCTGGCCGAAACGATACGTAGTAGAGCTTAAGTATACAGCCGTAATCATCAACCCCTCACCAAGGAAAGGAGAAACATCATGCCCTGGATTCAAACCTACACCCCTGTAGCAGGCAGTCTCGGCATGTCGGCCCTGGTGGCCGCCATCCCTCTGTTCGTGATCTTTGTCTGTCTCGCCGTTCTGAAGATGAAGGCCCACAAGGCCGGAACGCTTGCGGTAGCTTCAGCAGTCGCTATCGCCATCACCGTGTGGGGCATGCCGGCCAAGCTGGCTGGCTTGGCCACGGTACAGGGGGCGGCCTTCGGCCTGTTCCCGGTCTTTTACATCGTAGTCACCACTATCTTCCTCTACAACATCACCGTCAAGGGGGGGCAGTTCGAAATCATCCGGGCCTCGCTAGCCGGTCTTACCGGTGACCGCCGCCTCCAGGCGCTCTTGATTGCCTTCTGTTTTGGCGCGTTCATCGAAGGGGCCGCCGGCTTCGGAACGCCGGTTGCCATTGCCGGGGCAACGCTGGTCGGGCTGGGATTCCGGCCATTCTATGCCGCCAGTGTCTGCCTGATAGCCAACACGGCACCGGTGGCCTTCGGCGCCATCGGTATCCCGGTTGTGGCGCTGGCTGGTGTCATGGGCTATAGCGATGACGGCATGAAGCTCTCCAGGATGATAGCCCATCAACTTCCGCTGGTCTCGCTCTTTATCCCGTTCTACGTGATCCTGATCATGGTCGGCTGGAAGAAGACCATCGAGGTGCTGCCCGCCATCATAGTCTGCGGTGTGACCTTCGCCGTGGCCCAATGGGGTTGTGCCTCGTATCTGGGCCCCTATCTTCCCGATATCATCGCCTCGCTTTCAGCCATCGTGGCCATGGTAATCCTGCTCAGATTCTGGCATCCGAAAGAGATCTGGACCTTTGACCACGAACCCGAGTTCACGGGGAAGGAAAGCCATAGCTATACCGGTACACAGATCATTCGCGCCTGGGCCCCCTATCTTGCCCTGACCGTCATGGTCCTGATCTGGGGCATCCCCTCCATCAAGCCGGCCCTCAACAAAAGCGCAATCCTGATCCCCGTGGATGGCCTGGATAACGCCATTGTGAAGAAGGTTTCCAAGCCCGAGGACGGGGTTAAGCAGGTGGCGGTTGTAACCGCCGAGATCGACAGGCAGCTCCCGCTCCTGTCCGCCGGCGATCCGAAGCAGGCTGCCGCCGCCACGGCCCTGGCCGAGCTCAAAGGGCTGGAAGCAAAGATACTCCCTATTGAACAGGGGATGAGCGGACAAGGCGCCGTGCTTACCACCGAGAGGAGTGCCGCCTTCGATGCCATCGCCAAGAAACAGAAAGATGTCCAAAAGCTCGTCAAGGAACTGGTGACGGCGAAGGTTGCTGCAAAGGACCAGTTCAAGCCGCTTGACAAGGCCCTCGCGGACCAGCTCCCCATCAGGATTGCCGCAAAATTCAACTTCAATTTCCTCTCCGCGGCCGGCACATCGATCCTGATTGCTGCCCTCATCTCCGCACTGATCTGCGGTGTGGGCATCGGCGAGCTGTTCCAGGTCCTCGGCAAGACCCTCTACGACATGCGTTTTCCGGCCATTACCGTCGCCTCGGTCGTGGGGCTGGCCTTTGTCATGAATGCCTCGGGAATGACCACCAGCATGGGCATAGCCTTTACCCGGACCGGCCACTTCTTTCCCTTCCTGTCCCCGTTCCTCGGGATGCTGGGAGTCTTTCTGACCGGTTCCGATACCTCCAGTAACGTCCTGTTCGGCGGCCTGCAGAAGGTTACCGCCGAGCAGCTCGGGCTCAATCCGCTGCTTACCGGCGCAGCCAACACCAGCGGCGGGGTCATGGGCAAAATGATCTCTCCCCAGTCCATCGCCGTGGCCTGCGCCGCCACGGGCCTGGTCGGAGAAGAGGGCAATCTGTTCCGTTTCACCCTGAAGCATGCGCTGTTTCTGACAACCATTATGGGGGTCATTGTGTATCTGCAGGCCTACTACCTGCAATGGATGATACCGTAATGTGGGAACGCAGCTTTTTGACCCGGCCTGACGGCCGTCCCCTTCGGGGCGCCTTCGCGGTCCAATTCGCGTTGCGAATTGTCGCCCTGGCTGCGTAAGTCTTCGAAATCGGTTGTGCGGCGTAGCGCTGTTTATGCCCAGCGGGTACTACGCCTCCGCCCGATTTCTCGACAGCCTTGCCAGGACAAAAAATGCCGCGTTCCCAGAAAAACAGAATCGAGGACTTTATGGAACAATCATTCATAAGAGAGCTGCAGACCATCGTCGGAGAACAATACACCCTGACCGACCGCGAATCCCTGGCGGTCTACGGCTATGACTCCACGCCGGAGATTGAAAGCCTGCCGGGGGCGGTACTCCAGCCCGGCTCGGCCGACGAGATTGCACGCATCATGCGCCTGTGCCACGAGGCCGGCGTGACGGTCACCCCCCGCGGCTCCGGCACCAACCTGTCGGGCGGCTCCCTGTCCGCCGGCGGGGTCGTGATACAGACCAGCCGCCTGAACCGCCTGCTGGAGATCGACGAGGAAAACCTGACCGCCACCATGGAACCGGGTCTGATCACCAGCGCCCTGCACCGCGCGGTCGAGGCGCGCGGCCTGTTCTATCCGCCCGATCCGGGCAGCATGAACATCTCCACCATGGGGGGCAACGTGGCCGAGAACTCCGGGGGCCTGCGCGGCCTCAAGTACGGGGTCACGGCCGATTATGTTATGGGTCTGGAGACGGTTCTGGCCGACGGTGAACTGCTCCGGACCGGCGGCAAGGTCGTCAAGGATGTGGCCGGGTACTCGCTCAATCCCCTGCTGGTCTCCTCCGAGGGCACCCTGGGCCTGTTCACCGGCATCACGGTCAAGCTGATCCCCAAGCCGCAGGGCAAGATCACCATGCTGGCCCATTTCCCGGTGCTGCGGGATGCGGCCCTGGCGGTCTCGGCCATTATCGCCGCCAAGGTCATCCCGGCCACGCTGGAGTTTCTCGACAAGGTCACCATCAAATGCGTCGAGGATTACGCCCATGTCGGCCTGCCGCTGGATGTGGATGCCGTACTGCTGATCGAGGTGGATGGCCATCCGGTGGTGATTGCCGAGGAGGCCGCCGCCGTGGCGGAGATCTGCAAGAAACAGCGCTGTTCATTCTTCCAGACGGCACAGAACCCGGCTGAGGCCCTCAAGCTGACCGAGGCGCGCCGTACGGCCCTCTCGGCCCTGGCCCGGCTCAGGCCGACCACGATACTGGAGGACGCCACCGTGCCGCGCAGCTGCATCGCCGCCATGCTGATGGTC
>JAJYBH010000153.1 GCA_021779135.1 Deltaproteobacteria bacterium | reverse complement strand
AATCTCCAGCGGGTCGAGGCCATGCGCCAGCACCTGGAACTGTTCTGCCGTGAAGAGGGTGAAGCCATAGCGGTCCGGGAGATGAAGAAGCATGTCGGTTGGTATGCCCGCGGTTTTGCCGGTGCCGCGGATATCCGCCGCGCCTGCAACTCGGCCCGGGAGATAGGGGACCTGCACACCCTGATGGAAAGGATTGCCACCATTCCCGATGAACATATCGAACACTGCGGATAACCCCAGCGGCCTGCCGGGCAACCCGGGCGATTATTTTGCCACGGTCATCGACAGCGTCGGCGATGGCGTCATCGTTGTCGGCACGGACGGCACCATCACCCTGTATAACCCGGCGGCCGAGGAGATCACCGGTTTTTCCCGGCGTCAGGCGCTGGGAAGCGCCTTTGAGAAGCTCTTCTCGCTGGAGACGACGCTCCTGGAGATGGTCTCCAAGACCATCCGGACCGGCATCACCATCTCCGACCACGAGAACGTGGTGGTGCGCAATACCGGCAGGATCACGCCGGTTGCGGTTACCTGTTATCCGCTGATGCGCTCAACCGGTGAAAACATCGGCGCCATCCTGACCCTCAAGGATATCACCTATATCCGCGAATTGGAGGCGGCCGTCCGCCAGGCGGATCGTCTCTCCACCCTGGGGACCCTGGCGGCCGGACTGGCCCACGAGGTCAAGAACCCTCTGGGGGGGATCAAGGGAGCGGCCCAGCTCTTGGAGCGGGAACTGACCGTTGACAGCGACCTGCGGGAGTACACGCGGGTCATGATCCGCGAGACCGACCGCATCGACCGCATCATCCGCGAACTGCTCGATCTGGCCTCTCCGCGCGGTCTGAAGCTGAGTCCGGTCAATCTGCACAAGGTGCTGGGCGATATCCTGCTGTTGCAGAAAGAGGCGGTCGCCGGCCGGGATATCACCTTTGTCAAGCAGTTCGACCCCAGCATACCCGACATCCTGGCCGATGAGGAGATGGTGACCAGGCTGCTGCTCAACCTGATCCGCAACGCCATAGATGCCATGGGCGATTCCGGCAGCCTGACCGTGGTGAGCCGGGTCTTGTCGGATTACCACATGGCCCAGAACGAGCGGCGCTCGCGGATGGTTGCCATCGAGGTCTGCGACGATGGCCCCGGCATCCCCCCGGAGGATCTGGAAAATATCTGGACCCCCTTTTTCAGCAAGAAGTCGGGCGGTACCGGCCTGGGACTGACCATCTGCCACAAGATCGTGGCCGAGCATCGCGGTATGATCAAGGTCGAATCGGACCAGGGGCACGGCACGAAATTTACGGTGCTGCTGCCGCTGATACAATAACAACAGGTTTATTTCAATGATTGAAGTGAGGTAGGTATGCCGCTGACGCGAATACTGGTTGCAGATGATGAAGAGAGCATGCGCTGGGTACTTTCCAAGGCCCTCAAACGCAAGGGATTCAGCGTGGATCTGGCCTCAGACGGCCGGCAGGCCCTTTCCATGATTCAGGACGGCAGCTATGATCTGGCCATTCTCGATATCAAGATGCCGGGCATCACCGGACTCGATCTGCTCGACAAGATCCGTGAACAGAAAAAAGACCTGCTGGTGGTGATCATGACCGCCGAAGCCAGCATGAAAAATGCCGTAGAAGCCATGAAACGCGGCGCCTACGACTATATCACCAAACCCTTTGACCTGGACGTGATCGACGCCATCATCGAAAAGGTCGGGCGGGCGCGGGAGGTGGCCGGCCAGGTTTCGATGCTCAAGCAGGAACTCAAAGAGCGCTATCAGGTGGAGAAGAACATTATCGGCAACTCGCCGGTCATGCGCGAGGTCTACAAAACTATCGGCAAGGTGGCCGGCAGCGACGTCACCGTCCTCGTCCAGGGTGAATCCGGAACCGGCAAGGAGCTGGTGGCGCGGGCGGTCCACTTCAACTCGGGCCGTCTGGGCAAGCCGTTCGTAGCCATCAACTGTGCCGCCATCCCCAAGGAGCTGCTGGAAAGCGAGCTGTTCGGCAGCGAGAAGGGGGCTTTTACCGGGTCGGTGGAACGCAAGCTGGGCAAGTTCGAGCAGGCCAACCTGGGCACGCTCTTCCTGGACGAGATCGGTGACATGCCGCTGGATCTGCAGGCCAAGATCCTGCGGGTGCTTCAGGAACGCGAAGTGACCCGAACCGGCGGTAACCAGAGCATCCCCGTCGATGTACGCATAGTCGCCGCGACCAACCAGGCACTGGCGGAAAAGGTGCGCCTGAAGGAATTTCGCGAGGACCTTTTCTACCGCCTGAATGTGGTTCCCATCAACCTGGTGCCGTTGCGTGAGCGACGCGAGGATATCCCCCTGCTGGTACAGTACTTCCTGAACCGTGTCTGCGCCGAGATGGATATCCCCCTTAAACAATGCACCGATGAGACCATTGCCCTGCTCACAGGCTACCCCTGGCCGGGAAATGTGCGTGAGCTGGAAAATGCCATCAAGCGGGCTGTGATCCTCTCCAACGACCTGTTGTTGACGCCTGCCGATTTCCACGGCCTGGAGTCCGCCCCCGGCATGGAGCTGACCGTTAGCCAGGAGGCCTCCCTGGAAGCCCTGGTTGACAGCAAGCTGCGTTCCTGTCTCCAGGGCATCGAGCACCTGGAAAACGGAGAGATCCATTCGATAGTGCTGCAGCAGGTCGAACGTCCGCTGATCCGCATCATCCTGGAGAAGACCCGCTGGAATCAGGTCAAGGCCGCCGATATCCTCGGGATCAACCGCAACACCCTGCGCAAGAAGATCAGCGAACTGGGGATCGAACTGAAGAGGGATTGATGGAATCTCCCTCCACCTTGAAGGCGGAGGAACGAAAAAGAATAAGGGAGGTCGTATGTCGGTAAAAGACAGGTTTTTTCTGGATCGTGACAAGGCGCTGCTGGTAGTGGTCGACGTGCAGGAGAAGCTGTGCCTGGCCATGGACCACAAGGTGCTGCACAGGCTGACCAGGAACATCGGCATCCTGCTGGAGACGGCCGCCGAGCTGAAGCTGCCGGTGCTGGTCACCGAGCAGTATGTCAAGGGGCTGGGAGCCACCCTGACGGAGTTGAAGGAAAAGGCGCTCGCGGCGCCCTGCTTTGAGAAGATGGCCTTCAGCTGCTGCGGCAGCCCGGAATTCGTCGAGGCCGTCCGGGCCACCGGCCGGACCCAGGTGATCGTTACCGGCATGGAGACCCACGTCTGCGTGCTGCAGACGGTGATCGAGCTGCGCGATGCCGGTTTCGAGGTGCACCTGGTCAAGGACGCCGTCATGAGCCGCAGCAAGCAGAACTGGCAGACCGCCGTCGAGGCCATGTGCCTGACCGGAGCGGTCCCGACCTGCACCGAATCGGCCATGTTCCAGCTGCTCAAGGTGGCCGGAACCGAGGAATTCAAAAAACTCTCGAAACTGGTGCGCTGATTATCACTGCGTATCTGAAATCCCGGGCCATCGACGGGCCGTGGCAGATTGAGGGTTGCACAGAGGTTGGCTTTGCCGGGGTGGTTGTGATACCAGCCCTGGCGGAATCCGCGACCCTGTTTGCAACCCTTTCTTCGTTGGCGGCCAACCCGCCGGAGCTGTGTGAACGGTTTCTGATCCTGGTGGTGGTGAATCATCGCGCGGATGCGCCGGAAGAGGACAAGGCGGACAGCCTGGCGACCTTGAGGCTGCTGGCGGCCGGCGACCCGCGACTGTCCAGGCTCAGGCTGGCCTGGGTCGATGCCGCTACCCCCGGGTTGGAAATGCCTTCCAAGGGTGGCGGGGTCGGACTGGCCCGGCGCATCGGGCTTGACCTGGCCCTTGCGCGGGTCGAACAGCAGGGCGGGCCGATCCTCGTCTGTCTGGATGCCGATACGCTCGTCCGGCCCGACTACCTGGCCGCGCTGCGGGAACACTTTGCCGCCAGCCGCTGCGGCGCCGCGGTTATTCCCTTTCAGCACCAGCGCGGCCCCTCTCCGGAGTCGGACCGGCTCATCACGCGCTATGAGCTCTTCCTGCGGGGCTATGTGCTCGGCCTGTCGCTGGCCGGCTCGCCCTATGCCTTTCATTCGGTCGGCAGCGCCATGGCCTGCCGCGCGGACGCCTACCTAAAAATCGGCGGCATGAACAGCCGCTCGGCGGGTGAGGACTTCTATTTCCTGCAGCAGCTGGCCCGCACCGTGGGCGTCCGGCAGCTGGCCGGAACAATGGTGTATCCCTCTGCGCGGGCTTCCCACCGGGTCCCGTTCGGCACCGGCCGCAGCGTCTCGCGCATGCAGGCCAACGGGGAACGGGACCAGCTCTTTTATCACCCGGCCTGCTTTCGCCTGCTGGGTGCCTGGCTGTCCCTGGTTGCGGCCCGGCCGGGTGCGGATGGCCGTTCCCTGCGCGAGCGGGCCGGGGAGATTTCTCCCTGTCTGGGGGAGTATCTCGATCTCAACCGCTTCGAGGAGCTCTGGGGCAAACTGCAGCGCAACAACCCCGGTCGCGAGGCACTCCTCAAGGCCTTCCATGGCTGGTTCGACGGTCTGAAGACCATGAAGCTGATCCATCATCTTTCGGCCGGACTCTTTCCCCGCTGTGAGCCGGATAAAGCCCTGGCGGATCTTTTTGCGTGGGGCGGGCTGGCGCCGGTCAGCGGGATGGAGGATCAGCTGGAGGCCTTACGCGACCTGCAAAACGGTGCGGGCGGCGAACGCAGGGATGGAGTGCCTGCGCCCGCTCCTTGACTTTCAAAATCCTTCTATGGCATTTTTATCAGATTTTCACGCAAACCAACTACGGCACGAGGAAATGAAATGAACTTCAGCAAATCGAAGCTCCAGCACGGCTATGCCAACCAGATCCTGATGATTGATGTCACCAGCTGCACCTGTGACACCCCGGCCCTTGACCCACAGGTCCGGGACTACTTCCTGGGGGGGCGCGGCCTGGGGCTGTACCTGCTGCACCAGGCCATCACACCCCGGACAGAGGCCACTGACCCGGAGAACCCGCTGATCCTGGCCACCGGCCCCCTGGGGGGCGTCCCCCAGTTTCCCGGTACGGCCAAGGCCATGGCCATTTCGCTCTCTCCCCTGACCGGGATCGCCGGTGTCTCCAACTTCGGCGGCTATTTCGGCGCCTTTCTCAAGTATGCCGGTTTCGATGCCCTGCAGGTGACCGGCAAGGCGGACCGGGAGGTTATGATCGTCATCAATGCCTTCACGAACGAAGTGACCATTGAGGAGGCCCCTGCCGATGACGAGGCCTTTGACCTGGAGCGGGCCATTGCGGGGAGGTTTCTGGCAGCGGGTTACCAGCGGCGCAACCTCGCCTTTCTCACCACTGGCATCGGTGCGGCCAACACCACCTATGGCTGCATCAACAGTCATTACTTCGATGTCACCAAGCCGGCCCAGGACGGCACCAAGGGGGTCTGGCGCACCAAACAGGCCGGCCGCACCGGCCTCGGATCGGTGATGCGTGCGAAACGGATCAGATCCATCGTTGTCCTGGCCGACTATCCCCATGGCGACAATCCTTACGGCGCCGCCGACTGGGAGAAGGCCAAGGCGGCCGGCAAGCGTCTTCACATGGTAGTCAAGGAGGTTGATCCCACCCACCTCAAGATGGCCAGGAAGGGGAGCGCCGGCCTGATCACCTTCATGAACAAGGACGAGTACCTGGCGTTGCCGGTGAACAACTACCAGGCCGGTTCCGATGCCCGGGCGCCCCAGATCTGCGGTAAGTTCTACGCCGAGAAGCTGTTCGAGCACCGCGGGATGGACGGTTGTTTCCCCGGCTGCAACTTGCAGTGCACCAAGGGGGGCTGGGTGACCCTGGTCTCTGGCAACCACATGGGGCGCAAGGTCTGGGTGGACGGTCCGGAATACGAGACCGCCGCCGGTTTCGGCTCCAATATCGGCGTCTGGAATCCGGAGTTCATCATGGAGGCCAACTGGCACTGCGACAACTACGGTTTCGACACCATCACTACCTGCGTGATCATGGCCTTCCTGATGGAGTGCTTCCAGCGGGGCTACCTGACGAAGGACGACAGCGACGGTCTGGAGCTGACCTGGGGGAACGAGACCGCCTCGCTGGCCTTTATCCACCGGCTCGCCCACGGCGAGACGGAAGTGGCCCGGGTGGCGGGCAAGGGGATGCGCGTACTGTTCGAGTGGGTGGCGGCACGCTACCAGGCCCGCACCGGTATCGACGCCCGCTCCGGGAGCGGGCGTC
>JAJYBH010000152.1 GCA_021779135.1 Deltaproteobacteria bacterium | reverse complement strand
CTCGGTGACGTACAGCGGGTCGTCCCAGTTGATGAAATCACAGGCAAGCGCCCGCAGAAACACCAGCAGACAGATTGCCGCAGCACAAGCCGCATAACGGCTCACAGGAATGTTTGGTTTATCGGCACGCACTATTGCCCCACTCTATCGGCCCGTCCGCCCTGCCCGCGCGATGGAAATCCGCCTTAGCCTCGTTATGTTTTCCCAGCGCCTCGAATGCTCTCCCGCGCTGATAATAATATCTCGGGTCAGGACACAGGGGGATGGCCCTGTCGAAATCCTCAACCGCTGCCGCGTAGCGCTCCTGATTGAGCAGCGCCACCCCCCGGAGAGCATAGAGCCTGTATATTTCCTCCAGGCCGACCCGTTGGGCAAAGCCGATGGAAGCGGTCAAATCCTGCTCTGCGGCCCTGTCTTCTCCCCGGGAAAGGTAATACAGGCCACGCTCCTTGTAGGCCCTGCCGGTGGGCTGCAGGTCGATGATCCGGGACCACACGGTTTCCGTGTTCTTCCAGATGCCGACGAAGCGCCAGGTAGTGATACCATACGCGACAATAAGCGCAACTCCGGCAACAGGAATTGCTTGGCGGGCAAATCCCGCCCATCGGCCGCTACTCCTGTTATATGCGGCCCCGACTGCATAAGCTGCCAGAATACCGGGAGCAATGGAGGGGAGATAGGTAAATCTGGCTGCAAAGGCCTGTATGCCATTCTGGAAGATGGCAAGGACGGGCAGCAGCGGCAACAGAAAGCAGAGCAGGACCGCAGCGGGCCAGTGCCCTTTTCTGAAGGCGTATACCCCGGCAGCTGAAAACAGAACGAAGGTCATGCCCTTCAGCGCATAGGCCGCCATCTGTGCGGCATCGATCACATGCAGCGGAAGAATCCCGACCGGCCAGAGCATCAGGCGGCAATATTCAAAGAGGGCATTGCCGGAGACCGCCAGCCTCTGCAGGAGGGACAGATTGTCATACGACGCCAGTATATGTGACTGTCTGGCGATGAGGAGCGTCGCCACCACCATGCTAGCCGAACAGACGAGAAAAGGGATTTTTTCGGCAACCACCGCGCGCAGGCGTGCCCTGGTCAATCGGCGGAGCGGATACCAGTCGAGCACCAGCAGCATGAAGGGTAAGACCACGCTGACCGGCTTTGCCATCAGTGACAGCATGAAAAGGACAAGGGACAGGAGATAATCACGCCTGGCCCGGAAATGATTCTCCGGGGACCTGCTCTCCCGGGCATATCGCAGATAACAGAACAGGGAACCGAGAAAAAAGAGTCCGTTGAGCACGTCCTTGCGCTCGGTCACCCATGCCACCGACTCGACCCGTAACGGGTGCAGCCCCCACAGCAGGCCAGCCAATAGCAGGGTGAGCGGGTGTATCTGCCCTCCTTTGCCGGGGCTCGAAATCACTTTTCCCAGTTCCGCGGCAATAAGAACTACCAAACCGGTATTTAGCGAGTGCAGCAGGATATTGGTCAGGTGGTAGCCGACCGGATTCAGCCCCCAGAAATGATAATCGATGGCCAGGGAAATCCAGGTCAGCGGCATCCAGAAACCGGCATGAACCGTTGAGAATGCCGCGACCAGATGGTCCCGGTCCAGTGCCCTGACAAGAGGGTTGTTCAGGACGTAATCCGGATCATCCATATTGACAAAACCGCAGGAAAGGGCGCGCAGGTATACCAGCAGGCAGATCACGCCCGCCGCGAGCGCCATAGTTGTGGCGCTGTTCCTGTTAATGCTCATCGATTCTCCGCGATTTCATGATCTTTATCCCGAATCTATCGTCAACCAAAGGCTCGTAACCAAACAGGCGGACCGGGTAATAGCGCCTGTTCACCCATGTCATGATGCCCGTTCCATACCTGGGATCTTTACCAAAAAAATCAACGCCGAATTCCGCAGTATCCTTATTGACCACTACGACATAGTCGGGGGGGGATCTCATCAGATCAGCCAGGATGTTTCCTTCACCGAACGCCATGATCTCCGGCATCATAAAGTTGGTATAACGTGACGGCGTTTTCCGTCTCAGCAGGTAATTCAGCATAACCCCCTCCGGCAGTACGGCGAAGGTCTCGTTATCGCGCAGATGAGCAGAGAGCCAGGCTACGGCTTCGGCAGTAACGGAAACGCGAGGGTCCATCGCAGGGTTGAAGGTCACGATTCTGTCTGCGCCTTTGCCAAAGTCCCATCCCTTCTGCCCATATATCAGCACGTAACTGACATAGACACAGCGCATGGAAAGGAGTGTTATCACAATCAACGCCGCGGTACGAAAGCTTTTCCCGTTACGCCCTTTTTTGTCCAGCCACTCCGGGAGATACCAGACAAGCGCCACCACCAGCAGGACTGCGGACGGGAGTGCCAGGAATACCCCATAGGAACTGATGCTGCAATTAAGTATCATCTTCCCCAGCAGACAGAATGAAAGGGTCGCCAGAAGCAATAGCGGCACGATCCGCTGCCGCTCCTCAACGGTGGTTGCCTTGAAGTACGAAAGCAGCAGGACGACAAAAACGGCGGCAACTACAACAGGCAGCGAGCGGGAAAGAAAGGGGATATCCAGAAGATATGCCGCCATGCAGAGGCACGCGGCCGAGATATAGCGGATGAAATCCATCCGCCTGCCTTTGGCGGAGCTGTACAACACACCGACGGAAACCGGCAGGATTACGGCAAGTGACGCAATGAGCATCCGTTGCATGTTGAGCGGTATGTTATCCAGTCCCATGCCGACCTTGTAGTACAGGTTGCCGGATATGCCGCTGTCCAGCAGCACGATCCAACTTGCCAGGACCGCCCGGACGGCATCATGAAGCGGCATCTTCGTCATGAAGTACACCATGAACGCAATAGGCGGCACAAGGGCACTGGATATGAATACGCCAGGATCGCAGAAGGATCTCCGGTTAAATCCGTTTTCCCTCCACTGCAGAAGGAAAAACAGGGCCGCCGTAACGGTTGCTGCCAGGAATATTTCCGTTTTGGTCAGGAAAAGTACCCCGGCCGCCAATCCGCCCCAAACAAGATGGCATCTCTGCTGTTTCAAGCCAAACAGCGTCAAGAAACAGAGCATCAGCAATGACAGATAGATGCCGTGTGCAGCCTCGTGCGCATAGGGGGTGATAAAGTTGAAATTGCCGATAAACAGGTACTGCGAGAACGCAAAAACCGTAATTATCACCGCACAGCCGGCAAATGCGGCCACCCTTGAGCTGATCTTGCACAGGTAACCGTACAGAAAGGCCAGGAACAGCGCCAACAGCGTCGTATTGGCGGCAACGAGCACCGTATAGGACGCACCGAACAGCTTGAACAGAAGCGCATTGAAATATTGTGATGCCGGCCCGAACATGTGGGCTATGTCCCGGTACAGCACTTGGCCTGTGCTGATCTGCCACGGGACATAGAGCTCCCTACCGAAGTCAACTAATATGTCAGGCCACTTTCGCCAACTCCACCAGAGCATCACACAAAAAACTACCAATAACAGGAGAGGGTAAATACATACCATCAATCTGTCACAGTAACTCTCTGTGAATTTTAGTTTTTTTTGCCCTAGCATTATGATCGGTGGGCTCCAGGTTTCGTTTAACTCATCAAATCCGGAAATGAATTTTTATTTCTGCTGACGACGCCCACCTTTGGTATCTCACTGAAAAGCAGAGCTATAACAAACCCCGACACAATAGAGAATGACTTACCTCAACTTCTCCTGCTCGGGGAAATAATGCAGCAGCAGATAATTGTAGCGAGGCAGGTCCCAAATGGCGGACATCGATTCGTCCGTCATAAGATTCATGTAATTTCTGTAGCCACGCTGCAGGGCCTTCTCCAGCCAGGCCAGTGCCTCGTCCCTGTTTCCGGACAGCGATTCGACGCTCGCCATCAGATAGGCGCATTCGGCCGCATCCCAACCTTTGGCTTCCACCCTGTTCAGGTAGGCTCGTGCCTCAGGGTACCTCTCTTGAAGAATCGCCAGTCTTCCGAGCAGCATCACCACCGGCATTGCATCCGGTTGCAACGCCAGCGCCTTTTTGTATTGCTCCTCGGACTTAGCATAATTGCCACGCATGCGATAATAGGTGCCCAGGGATGCCCAGGCCTTCACATATTTCGGATTGATGGACAGGACCTTGTGCAGGTACTCATAGCCTCGATCCAACTGACCGATTTCTAGGGCAATCTTTCCCAGGATCCAGAGCACATCCGTATTGTCCGCCTTAAGTGTCAAAGAACGCTCATAGGCCGTCTTCGCGGCATTGATCTGACCTTTCTTGTAATAGATCCCCCCCAGAACCTCCCAGACCCTGAACGCATCGGGGGACTTGGCAGAGGCGTCCAGAAATAGTGTCAGGGTATTCTGCCAGGCAAATGTCCTGCTGCAGGTTACAGCCGAAAGGGCCAGCAGCCAGAGCACCACAAGAGAATATACATACACGGAACGCTGTTTGCCGAAGCGGTCACGCAGGAAGGCAGCGCCTGATCCCGCCAGGACCGCCGCGCCGATGATCGGCATATAGAGATAATGCTCGTACATCAGCAGAAACAGCGGCACGATCTGGGATACCGGAAGCAGCCCTACCCAGAAGAACAGCAGCCAGAACCCCGCCCTCCGGTCTCGCCTGAACAACATGACACCGGATACGAGGATTCCGGCCAGGACAACGGCGGCCCCGATCACCGCCGCGTCCGGGGAGCGGTGGATGGGGGGCCAATGTTCGATATTGAGACCTGCTGGCCAGAGCATCAACCAGAGATAACGGCAGAATACCGGCAGCATGGTGAACAAAGTCGCCAGAGGGCTGCCGCCATGATAACCGACCAATGAGCCGCCGTTCTCGGGTTTCTCGGAGTATATTTCGATTGCGGAAAAGATGAGGGCAACAATGAAAAAAGGGACCTTGTCCCTGAATGAGACGCGCCGTCCCTTCGTCTGAAAGCACCAGTCATACAGCAGCAGGATGAGCGGCAATACAACGCTCGAACTCTTTGCCAGCAAAGCCAGCACAAAGGACAGGAGCGAGGCCGTGTAAGCGGTCTTGCCTCTACCGGAGTCCGCTTCGCGATAATCGATATATGACTGCCAGGAGATGAGCAGAAACGTTAGTGACAACAGTCCTTTCCGTTCGGAGATCCAGGCCACCGACTCAACCTGCACGGGATGAAGCAGAAATAGTGCCGCGGCACACAGGGATACCAACCGGTCACCATGCAGACGTAGGATCAGGCGGTAGACCAGAATACCGTTAAGCCCGTGAATTATGATGTTTGTTAGATGGTAGCCGCCGGGTGCAAGCCCCCAGATGGTGTAGTCCAGCATGAAAGAGAGGATCGCCAGCGGGTTATACTGCCCGATGTGGCTGCTGCCGATTATAAAGGCGGATCGCAGGTGCGCCCAGGAAAAACCATGGGCCGCCGCGTTATTGAGAATGTATATGTTATCGTCCCAGGCGGCCTGGAAATCAGCGCCGAGGAGCCTGGCATACACAATCGCCACGGACAATAGCAGCAGGGCATAATCCACCCGATGGCCCCTGTCAGGCCGCGGCACTGGTAAATGGATTGGTTTTTCAGGTTCACTGATCATAGATTCTCAGTAGGATCGCTTCGAATGCGGATTGCCATTCACCCGGTTACACCCCGAAAAGCTTCAGGGCACCCGCCGCCTTTGACCGGAATTCGTGCCACGAGCAGGTTGAGATCACACTGCGCCAGATGTAGCGCGGTCTCAGATAGAACCTGCGATACGACTCCCGCTGCAGCCGCAGCAATTCGTTTAAAGGGATGAATTCCTCCCAGTGGTCCACATAAAACCCGGTTGCCGGATGCCGGGCAAACTCGTTCCATCTGTTTGGATCAATCAGGCCACGGCGGGCAGCATCCGCAAACAGTTCCGTATGGGGAAACAGCGAGAGGATGGAAAACTGGGCGTAATCCGGATCGAGCTCCAGCAGGAAGTCCACATTCCGGCGCACATCATCCGCCGACCGCTCGAAGGGGAGGCCGATCATGAAATCGGCAATCGTCAGGATGCCGAGCTCACGGCACCACCTGAACACCTTGCGTATCTGTTCGGTAGTCGTATTCTTCTTGAGCAGGCGAAGCCCTTCATCACTTCCGGTTTCCACGCCGAACGAAATCATCCGGCAGCCGGCCCGTCCGGCATTTTCAAGCGACTCCCTGGTTACGGTATTGACCCGTCCG
>JAJYBH010000039.1 GCA_021779135.1 Deltaproteobacteria bacterium | reverse complement strand
AATGGCTGCCACGGGATCAGTTCCGGCCAAGGGCCCGCCGGGCCTTCTCCATGAATTGCTCGGAGGTAAAGGGTTTGTGCAGGAACATGACCTCGTCTTCGAGCGCATCATCGTGAACCGCCACATCACTGGTATAGCCTGACATGTAGATTACCGGCATGGCCGGGCGCCTGCCACGCAGGCTTTCATACAACTCCATCCCGTTCATCCCCGGCATGATCACATCCGTCACCATCAGGTCGATCGTTCCACCATGGGTTCGCTCGATTTCCTGCGCCTTCATCGGGGTGTCGGCGGCCAGCACCCTGAATTTGTTGGACTCCAGCAGGTCGACGATCATCTCGCGCACCATCTGATTGTCTTCCACCAGCAGGATGGTGGTGTTGCCCGAAAACGCGGGATCTTGCTGAGCAACAGGGTACACCACTCCAAAAGCCGGCCGCGCCTGTGCCGATGCCGGCAGATAGATACTGAAGGAGGTGCCTTTGCCGGTACGGCTCCTGACCTCTATCTGGCCCTCATGCTGCTTTACGATGCCGTACACGGTTGCCAGCCCCAGTCCGGTCCCGTGGCCGACCGGCTTCGTCGTAAAAAACGGTTCAAATATATGCAGCAGTGTTTCCTCGCACATCCCGCAGCCGGTATCCTTGAAGACGAGCAGGATGTAGGGGCCCGGAGGCATGCCGTGGCGCTGCCGCACAAACTCGTCATCGAGCAGCACGTGGCCGGTTGAGATGGAAATTGTGCCGTTTCCTTCAATGGCATCCTGGGCATTCACCGCCAGGTTGAGCAACACCTGTTCCAACTGGCCGCGGTCGGCCTGCAGCCACGCGCCTCCCGGTGCAAGTGCTACCTCGATGGCAATATTGTCACGGATGGTGTGCTGCATGATGTCCAGAAAGGCATCGATGATTTGGTTAAGATCCAGCACCTCGGTGCAGAGCATCTGCTTGCGGCCGAATGACAGGAGTTTCCTGGTCAGCTCCTTGGCCTTGTGCGCGGCGGCAAGAATCCCTTCCACCCTGCTGACCTGGGCATGGTTATCGGGCAGCGCGCGTTTCAGCATATCGGCATAGACGATGATCGGCGTCAGCAGGTTGTTGAAGTCATGGGCAACCCCCCCGGCGAGCTGCCCGATCGCCTCGATTTTCTGGATATGAAGCAGTTGTTCTTCCAGTTTCACGCGATGCGTTTCCTCGCGCACCCGGCCTATGGCTATGCTCGCCAGGTGGGCCGCCGATTCTATCAACTGGATTTCGTCCGCAAGCGGGGCCCGGGCCTCGCGGTAATACATGGCAAAGGTCCCCAGAAGGTTTCCGTTCGGCGCCAGCACCGGCTCGGACCAGCAGGCATGAAGCCCGGCGTCGTGGGCGGCGGTGAAACCCTTCCAGTAGGGATGCCCATCAATCTCCTCGACCACCACTCGCTGTCTGCTGAACGCGGCCGTACCGCACGAGCCCATCCCCTCGGCGATTCTCAGACCGTTCACGGCCTTGTTGTAGGCGTCCGGCAGACTGGGGGCGGCCCCGTGGATCAGGCGGGTCCCGCTTTCGTCAGCCAGCAGCACCGAGCAGAGCGCCCCGGGCGTTTCCTGTTCGACGAAATGAACGATGAGTTCCAGCAATCCTGGCAGGGCCGCGCCACGAGCCATCTCCTCCAGTATCTTCAGCCGGGACTGTTCCCGCATCTCATCCCGCTTGCGTTGCGTGACTTCCCTGACGATGCTGAGGATGAGCGGGCGCCCCTTGCTTTCCATGGCACGTGAGCGGACTTCGATCGGCAGGACCCTGCCCTCTTTGGTGAGATAGGCCGATTCGAAGGTTGCCTGATGCCGTTCCAGCAGAAGGTTGATATTGGGGAGTATCTCGGCGGCCGACTCCGGCGGCTTGATGTCGTGGAGCCTGAGTCCGGTCAGCTCGTCCCGGCTATAGCCGGTCATGGTGCAAAGCGCCTGGTTGAAGCTGATCAGGCGACCTTCTTCATCAATTTGCAAAATCGCATCATCGGCCGCATCGATCTGGGCCGCCTTGATGCGCAGCTCTTCCTGCTGCCCGGCAACCAGCTCCTGGCTCCGGGCCAGGTAGTTCAGATGACGGAACATGAGGCGGATCAGCAGTACAATCATCAGACATGACCCCAGCGTCATGACAAACTGAAAGATCGCCTTGTGGCCCCAGGCGGCCAGCACATCACCCCTGTTGAGCGACACCACCGCCACCACCGGGTAGCGCGACAGGCGCTGGTAGGAGATGATCCGGGATTCCTTGTCAAGCGTGGTATGAGTGACCTGATACGTGCCGGAGGGAGTGGCGGGCAGATATCTTGTGAACAGCGCCGTTTTGCTGAAATCGGTCCGGTAGGCATTGTCGACATAGGGTTCGTAGACCAGTGGCGACCCATCCTCGCGCAACAGCACTACCCTGCCGCGGGGTCCCAGGCTGGCCGGCCCCAGAAATTTGTTGAAATAGGCCACCTCGAAGGCGACCGCGGCGATGCCCTCAAAACTGTCTCCGGGGCGAGCCAGCGGGCGCATCAGGTTGAAGCGCCACCGGCCGACCAGACGGCTCATGACCGGCTTGCCGATCTCGAGGCCGGCAGCGGGATTGTTCAGATAAAAGCGGAAATATTCACGATCGGCAACGTTGATCGGAGGCTGGGGGAATTGATTGGAATTCACCCGCATGCAGCCGCCTCTATCGGCCAGGAATATGGCGCCGATCTGGGGGGCGCCCTGTGCTTGCCGGCGCAACAGCTGGTAGAGGTCAGTCGGGCTGATCCGATCGATCCCCCCTTTATCATGAATATCGCGCAGCACATCCTGCAGGACGCGATCGGACTCGGCAAAGGCGCTTTCACTATGCTCGGCCAGCAGACGGGCATAGCTCGTGGCCTGCTGTTCCGCGGCAGAAATGGCGTCATTGTATTGGCTGAAGATGCTCCACGCCGATATACCGATGACAGCGGCCAGTATCCCACCCACGAAGAGCAGGATACGCCTCTTGAATTGTTCAATAGTGGGGGGCACCGTGTTTCCTTTCAACTGCTCGCATCTGTTTATAATTCAGAAATTATTTTTTGCGCTTTTTAGTACGGTAGAAATTATTTATGCGGCTTTTGGCAGAAATCATTTCGTGAGCGTACTTATCCCGTTTATCGGGGTCAGAAAGAAAATAATTCCGTTAACGCACTTATCCGGTTTATCCGGGTTCGGCCACAACATGTCGATACGGCACAGCTTATGTACATATACACCGAAATGAGATGGACCGTGCAAGTTTTTTGAGCAGGCGGTTCATCTGATGCCGGCATGGCTTACTGGCCGGGCGTCGGCACATGCTGGCGGTGTAAATGATTGACAAGGCGGTCCGTCAGGAATTAGAGTTGCACGACTTCGGGGCGGCCATGATATCAAGAGAAAAACTGAAACAGCGATTCAAGACGATCATGTCATTGGACAGCCATCCGGGGCATATCTCCGCCGGTTTTGCCGTGGGGGTCTTCATCAGTTTTTTACCGCCCATACCCGGCATGCACACGGTCCTGGCCCTGCTTATCGCCTTTGTCTTCCGCCTGAACAAACTGACCTGCCTGTCCGGCACCTGGATCAATTCCCCCATAACCGTCGTTCCCTCCTTGATACTCAGCTACAAACTCGGGAAGAAAATCCTCGGGGGGCGGGGCGCGTCGGAACTGCATATCCGCAACCTGGATTGGTATACGCTCAAGGGGGTCATGCTTCACCACTCCAAACCGCTGCTGCTGGGGTGCTCGATTATCGGCTTTGCAGCGGCGGTTGTCGCATATTTCGTCTGCTACCGGCTGGTGATTTTCTTCAGACGCAAGGATGCCGCGCTGGCTGAGATAACGCGGGAGATGGAAGTGGTGGGGGAAGAGCTCTGATAAGGATCGGGCGGGTAAAAAAACCCGCCCTCTCTTTATCTACCTAATAAAGGGCTTAAGACCTGATAGGTCAAATATGCCATCAGGGCCGCGGCCGGGATGGTCAGCACCCAGGCGACCAGAATGCGCTGGGCCACCTTCCAGTTGACAGCGGTCAACCGCTTCGAAAGACCGACCCCCAAAATTGTAGAAGTGATGACGTGGGTTGTGCTGGTCGGCATGCCAAATGCCGAGGCCCCCAGGATGACGCCGGCCGAGGCGGTCTCCACGCAGAAGCCATGCACCGGCTGAAGCTTGACGAAATCGCGCCCGACCGTCTTGATGATGCGCCAGCCACCGGCTGCCGTTCCCAGGGCCATGGCCGTGGCACAGGCCACCATGACCTCCCACGGGACGGTGAAGGTCTTCAAAAAGCCGTAGCTGACCAGGGACAGGGTGATGACACCCATGGATTTCTGGGCGTCGGCGGTGCCATGGGAGAAGGCCATCAAGGCCGCCGAGGCGATCTGCATGCGGCGGAAGTTCTTGTTGAGCCCGGATGGCGCGCTGTTGCGGAAGATACGGTAGAGGATCATCATGAAGATAAAGCCGACCAGGGTCCCCAGGATCGGGGAAAGCACCAGTCCCAGTATGATCTTATTGAGCCCGGCCCACTTCAGGGCACTGAAACCGGCATGGGCAAAGACCGCCCCCATGATGCCGCCGATGATGGCATGGGATGAAGAGGAAGGCAGACCGTAGTACCAGGTGAGCAGGTTCCAGATGACCGCCCCGGCCACACCCGCCAGTACCACCATCTGGGTAACATTGGATGCGTCCACGATCCCCTTGCCGATGGTCGTGGCTACCTTGGTCGAGATCATGGCGCCGGCAAAATTGAGCACCGCCGCCATCATGATGGCGCTTTTGACCGACAGGGCACGGGTGGAGATGCAGGTGGCGATGGCGTTGGCCGTGTCGTGGAAACCATTGATGTAGTCGAAGAGAAGCGCCGCCAGGACTACCAGGCAGAGCATCACAAAGGCCGGATCAAGCATTCTTCACCACCACGCTCTCCAGGATGTTGGCGGCATCCTCGCACTTGTCGGTAGCCTTTTCCAGGGTCTCGTAAATCTCCTTCCACTTGATCAGCTGAATCGGGTCCTTCTCCTCGTCGAACAGGCGGCTGATGGCTTCGCGGGAGACTCGGTCGGCCTCGTTCTCCAGCGCATTGATCTCGACACAGGCCTCGAAGATCTGCTCATTGGTCTTCTTGCCCAGCATGGCGACCGCCTTGTCAACCGCATGGCAGCATTGCAGGATGATGAAGCCGAGCGACTTGGCCTCGGCCGGGATGCTCTCCACATTGTACATGATGACCCGTTGCGCCGAGGCGTCGATCAGGTCGAGGATGTCGTCCAGCTTGGAGGCCAGGGAGTAGATGTCCTCACGGTCAAGCGGCGTTACGAAGGTCTTGTTGAGCTTCTGGATAATATCGTGGGTGATGGAATCACCCTTATGCTCAATATCCTTGATCCTGCGCTGGCTCTCGGAAGGGTTCTCGAAGTTGTCCAGCATATCCTTGAGCAGCTTGGCCCCTTCGATAATATTGGTGGTCATTTCCTTGAAAAGCTGGAAGAATTTCTCTTCCTTGGGGATGAGTCCGAACATGAATGCCTCCATGAGATGCGATAGTGTGCCTTGATAATCAAACCCGTCTTTTTTAGCATGTTTTTCCTGTCGTGTGCATTAAAAATGTAACCTGGCCGTTGCACGATCGGGACAAAGCCGATGCTCTCTTGCCTTTGCACGCTTAATAAAGTAATCTAGCGCAATTTTAAGGAGACCAAACTCAGTGAACTTACTCCATGCCTCCGTCCTTGGCGCCCTGCAGGGTTTTGCCGAGGTGTTGCCCATCAGCAGTTCCGCACACCTGATCCTGGTTCCCTGGTTTCTGAAATGGCCGGAATCCGGGCTTACCTTCGACGTTGCCCTGCATCTGGGCACCTTTTTCGCCCTGGCGCTCTATTTCCGCCGCGATATCATCGAGATGGCGTTCGCCGCAGTCGATGCCATCACCAATCGCTCGCTGAATACCCCCGCCCGCAGGCTGCCATTCCTGATCATCGCCGCTACCGTGCCGGCGGCCGTCGTCGGAAAGCTGTTCGAACATCCGGTGGAAGACATTTTCCGCTCCAATCCGCTCTTGATCGCGTATGCACTGATCATCTTCGGCGTCATCCTGGGCATAACCGATATCGCCGGCCGCAAGCGCCTGACCCTGGACGGACTTAAACCGGCCAGCGCGCTGACTATCGGCCTGATGCAGTGCCTGGCCCTGATCCCGGGTGTCTCCCGTTCAGGCATCACCATCACGGCCGGATTGATGCTGGGCTTCACCCGCGAAAGCGCGGCCCGCTTCTCCTTTCTGATGTCGCTGCCCATCGTGGCCGGAGCGGCATTGCTCAAATCAGTTCACCTGATCAGAGATGGCATCCCGGCCGGCGAAGGGCTCCCCATGCTGGTCGGCATCCTGGTCTCGGCCGTTACCGGCTATATCAGTGTGGCCTTCCTGCTGAAATTCGTGCAGAAGCACAGCATCTCCCCCTTTGTCTGGTATCGCGTCGTGGCCGGGGGAGTGGTGATCGCGGCGATCATGTCGGGATTCAAGGGGTAACGATGTCCGGGGGGATCAAGGAATGGCCGGAGAACGAGCGGCCCCGCGAAAAGATGCTGAAACAGGGGGCCGGCAACCTGACCAATGCCGAACTGCTGGCGCTGATCATCCGGACCGGCGATACGGCTACCCGAAAAACCGCCATCGATCTGGGCCGTGAGATCATCTCTCACTTTGGCGACAACCTGCGCGAACTGGGTAGCGCCGACCTGGCCGAGATCTGCGCCATACCGGGGATCGGACCGGCCAAGGCCACCGGCATCAAGGCGGCCTTCGCCCTGGCATCCCGCATCCAGGCCCGCAAGCTGGAACGACTCGACCGCTTCACCTCCCCCCGGCAGGTCTTCGACTACTTTCACCACGAGTTCCGCGACAGCCGCAAGGAATATTTCCTGATCCTTCTTTTGGACGGCAAGAACCGCATCATCCGTCGGGTGCAGGTATCCGAAGGATCGCTCAACCAGAGCATCGTTCATCCGCGCGAGGTCTTTATCCCGGCGGTAAAGGAATCTGCGGCGGCCATCATCCTGATCCACAACCACCCGACCGGCGATCCGTCCCCCAGCAGCGAAGACATCGCCATTACCAGGAGAGTGCGGGAAGCGGGCGATATCATGGGCATCAAGGTGCTGGATCACATCATAGTCGGGGATGGCGAGTTCGTGAGCTTTGTGGAGCGGGGGCTGTTGTAGGAGAATTACCTGCGCTGAAATCTGTTGGAGCCGCGTACTGATCTGTGATAGTAGTGACCTCTCGGACTCTCATTAACCCCAAACCGCCGGAGCAAGATCGCCCATGAACATTCGCACCCTGGCTGCAATTACCCTTTCGCTGGCATGTCTGGCGCTCTCCACTCCGGCGTTCGCCCAGGATTCACCCGACCAGTCCGCGCAGGCAACCGCCCCGGCCCCGGAGCAGCCCGATTTCAACCGGGCCATCTATTACAAGAACAAGCTGGAGTTGGGTTTCGATGCCGGATTCTACCCCTACAACACCAGATTCATCTTCGATTGGATTCAGGGTGAAAACTGGGCTCGCGCCGCGGACATGCCCGACTACACCCTGGTGCCGCTCACGCTTTCACTCAGGTGGCACCTCGACGACATCGGCGGCCCCTGGTTTCTGCGCGGAAACACCGATGTAACCTTCAGCGGCAATTACACCGTGATCCCCAAGGGACCTGAATCGTATTACGCCTCATTCATGACGGGAGCCCGCTACAATTTTGTCCAGCCCAACTGGAGGGTGGCGCCATACGTGGAAGGTCGTGTTGGTTGCGGGTTTACCGATGCGCAGGGTCCGAATGGGGTGAAGTACGCTCAGGGACAGGACTTTACCTTTACCTTCTCAATGGGGGGCGGGCTGCGTTACAATTTTGATCCCCGCTACAGCGTCTCGGCCGGTATTACCTACATGCATATATCCAATCTATACACGTCAAAGGCCTACAACTGGGGGTTGAATGTCTTCGGTCCGACAGTCGGGGTGAACATCGGATTCTAAACCCGCACTTCATCCCGATCAAATATACCTGTTAGCCGGCAAGAGCCAGCGCCTCGTCCGAGGCCCGCTGCGCCGCAGCCACACAATCGTTGAGGCCGATGCCCCGATACGAATTCCCGGTCAGGATCAGGCCGGGCTGGTTTTTCAGCAATCCATCCAGCGCCTCCAGCCGTTTTCCATGCCCCACCGTATACTGCGGGATCGCCCGCTCATGGCGGAAGACCCTCACAAACGAAGGCTCGGCCGTAATCCCCATAGTCGTCTGCAGGTCTCGCCTGACCCGCGCCACCACCTCGTCATCGCTCAGCTTGATATATTCCGGGAAGCAGGCTCCCCCCATCATGCTGCGCAGCAGGACCTTGCCCTCCGGGGCACGCCGTTCGAACATGCTGGAATCCCAGAGGGTGCCGAGGGTGCTGCACCCCTCCTTCTTCGGGATCAGGTAGCCGAAACCGTCCAGGGGATGGGCGACGCGCTCGCG
The DNA here is from genome assembly GCA_021779135.1 of Deltaproteobacteria bacterium. Taxonomy (GTDB): domain Bacteria; phylum Desulfobacterota; class Desulfuromonadia; order Geobacterales; family Pseudopelobacteraceae; genus CAIPTY01. The sequence continues at coordinate 17,137 of JAJYBH010000039.1, read as the reverse complement.
CTCATATCCGAAGCAGATCACCGTCATGCTGGAGTACGGTATCTGGCGCAGCACGGCAGAGATACCGGGTTCGAGGCCCGCAAGCATATCGGCCACGGCAAAGGCCGGCGAGGCGGCTATGACCAGATCGGCCTCCATCTCACTGCCGTCAGCGCACCGTACGCGATAGGCCCGGTCGGCGCCCTTCCCGACGCCGACAACCTGGCTGCCCGGCCTGACGACCCCGCCCAGAGAAGCGGTCAAGGTATCCGACAGATACTGGATCCCCTCGCGGAATGAGGTCAGCACGCCGCCCGGCCCGGCGGCGCTGGAGACAACCTTTCCCGCGGCAATGTCCTTTTTCTTCTTTTTGGCCAGCATGATCATGGCCCGGACCAGCCCGCCGTATTCCCGCTCCAGCTCCGCGATGCGCGGGAAACAGGAGACCAGCGACATCGTTTCGGGGTCGCCGGCAAAGATGCCCGACACCATCGGCGCAATCAGCTTGTCCAGCGCCTCCTTGCCCAGCCTGCGCCGCCCGAAATCGGCCAGGGTTTCGTCCACGCCGGCCGGCGCGGGGGCGATAAAGGGGGTCGGCTCCAGGGCCAGGCGCAGCTTGCCGGGCCAGGAGATCAGCCCGCTTTTCAGGAACGATGGTCCGCCCTCCGGCAAGCGGTGCAGCTTCCCGCCGGAAAAGATGAAGCGCTTGCGGGCGTTGTCATTGCTGCGGTGAAGATCCCCCTCGATCCCGATCGCCCGGCAAAGATCCAGTGTCTGCGGTTTGCTGTCCAGAAAGCCGTTGGGTCCCCACTCACAGATATAGCCCTCCTCGCGGATGCTCCAGATCTTCCCCCCCAGCCTCTGTTCCTTTTCAAGCAGGGTGATATCCAGCTCTTTCCCGGCGGCCTGCGCCTTGGCGCGCAGCAGCCAGGCCGTGGACAAGCCGGATATGCCGCCGCCGATGATGATCACTTTTTTCATGTGGGTTCTCCCGGGGAGTCAATTTCTGCGACGCTGATACTACGTCCGCTGCCAATACCTGTCAAGGTATACGCCACCGGCATTGTTGACATGCGCTCAAAGGCAGCTTACATTGTGCTCAGCAGAGGAAAGGAAGGTGCCACAATGGCAAGCACGGATTACTACAAGGCCCTGGGAGTTGACAAAAACGCGTCTCCCGAAGAGATCAAGAAGGCCTTCCGCAAACTGGCGGTCAAATATCACCCCGATCGCAATCCGAACGACAAGGCGGCTGAAGACAAGTTCAAGGAGATCAACGAGGCCTACGCCGTCCTCTCCGATTCCAAGAAAAAAGAGGAGTACGACACCTACGGTTCCAGCGGATTCCATAAACAGTACAGCCAGGAAGATATCTTCCGCGGTTTTGACTTCAGCAATATCTACAAGGATATGGGGGCCGGAGGAGGCGAAGACATCTTCTCGCGGCTTTTCGGCGCCGGCTTCGGCCGGGGCGGCGGCAGGGGAGGCTTCCGGAGCGGTCCGATGCGCGGAAGCGATCTGGAGATGGAGGTCGATATCGGCTTCCGGGATGCCGCCCAGGGGGCCGAAAAACAGATCGCTTTCCGGCGGGGCGGCCAGCGGGAAGAGCTGAAGGTAAAGATACCGGCCGGGGTGGACAATGGCAGCAAGATCCGCATCGCCGGGAAAGGCGGCCAGGGCGAGAGTGGCGGAGCGAACGGCGATCTGTTTCTGGTCATCCGCCTTCTGCCGGACCCGCTCTTCTCCCGTGAGGGTGGCGATCTCTTCGTGGAGAGCACTATTCCCTTCAGCGCGGCCTGCCTGGGGACATCCCTGGAGGTACCGACCCTGGATGGCGATAAACGCATCAAGGTGCCGGCCGGGATCCAGCCCGGCACGAAGATCCGCCTGAAAGGTTTCGGGGTGAAGCCCTTGGGATCAAACACGAAGGGGGATCTCTACGCCAAGATTTCGGTGCATGTGCCGGAGACCCTGAACGCAGAGCAGAAGAAGCTGGTAGAGGAACTGGCGAAGAAGGGTCTATAGTCGGAAAGCAGTCGGGAGCATTTCAGGACCTCCGGAACAGAGCAGACCGGAGGTTTTTTTTTAATCCTTCATCACCATCAGCACCACGGCATGGGCCGAGATCCCTTCACCCCTGCCGGAAAACCCCAAGCCCTCTTCCGTGGTGGCCTTGACGTTGACCTGCCCTATCTCGGCCTGCAGTACCAGGGCAATGTTAGTGCGTATCTGGGAAATATGCGGCGCCATCTTGGGCTGCTGGGCAATGATCGTGGCATCCAGGTTTCCCAGCCGGTAACCGCGCAACTCTGCCAGTTGCATGACATGCGCCAGCAGTTTGAGGCTGTCGGCCCCTTTGTAGGCCTGGTCGGTATCGGGAAAATGCTTGCCAATATCGCCCTCGCCGATGGCCCCCAGAATGGCATCGGCGATGGCGTGCAGCAGCACATCGGCGTCCGAATGCCCCAAGAGCCCCTTCTCCCAGGGGATCTCCACCCCGCCCATGATCAGTTTTCTGCCTTCCACCAGCCGGTGGACGTCATATCCGTGCCCGATGCGCATAACTTCCTCCTGGCACGACTGTACTGAATCGGCCGCAAGCTTTCAAGTCATTCGTTGCCAGCTCCGCTAATATTTCGACAATCATGCGGCGCCGCACAGCCATTCAGCGGGCAGGCGCAGGCAATTTCCCTTGTTGGAGCGGCACATTTTTGCTATGGTACCCCTGTTATAATTCTCATGAAGAAAGGGTTGTCATTCCATGAAATTCACCAAAATGCAGGGTGCCGGAAATGATTACGTCTATGTCAACTGCTTCGAGGAAACGATCGCGGATCCACGGCAGGTTGCGATACAGGTCTCGAACCGCAACTTCGGTATCGGCTCCGACGGGCTGATCCTGATCATGCCGTCGGACAAGGCCGACCTGCGCATGCGCATGTTCAACTCGGACGGATCGGAGTCCGAGATGTGCGGCAACGGCATCCGCTGCGTGGCAAAATACGCCTACGATCACGGCATCGTGGCAAAAACCGAGATCACAGCCGAGACCGGGGCCGGCATCCTGACCCTGCAACTGGTGCCGGGTGGCGACGGAAGGATAGAAAAGGTCCGGGTCAACATGGGTCCGCCGCGCCTGACCAGGGCGGAGATCCCCATGACCGGCGAAGCATCGGCAAAAGTCGTTGCCGAACCGCTGGCGATTCTTGACCGCACCTTCCGGATCACCTGCGCCTCGATGGGCAACCCGCACTGTGTGATCTTTGTGGATGACGTGGAGAACTTTCCCGTTCACACTTACGGCCCATTGATCGAAAATCACGAGTCGTTCCCTCGCCGCACCAATGTCGAATTCGTCCAGATCATCTCCCGCACGGAAATACGCCAGCGCACCTGGGAACGCGGCGCCGGCGAGACCCTGGCCTGCGGGACCGGCTCCAGCGCCGTGACAGCCGCCTGTGTATTGAATGGGCTGACCGAAAACAAGTTACTCAATCATCTTTCGGGTGGCGACCTGGAAATGGAGTGGGCCGGGGATGGCAACATCTACATGACCGGACCGGCGGTAGAGGTCTTCAACGGGGAGATTGCGCTGTAGTAATCCGGTTCACAAGGGAAATGATGTGGCAGATATCCTGATCCATTGCATGCTGATCATCCTCATGCCGCCACTTTTGTTCGGGGTGATCAACCGCACCAAGGCAGCCTTTGCCGGGCGGAGCGGGGCGCCACTGCTTCAACCCTACTACGACCTGTTCCGCCTGCTTCGCAAAGGCAGCGTCTTCAGCCGCACCGCCACCTGGGTCTTCCGGGCCGGGCCGGTCGTTGCCCTGGCTGCCACCCTGGCAGCTGCCCTGCTGATCCCCTTGGGTAATCACCGCCCGCCGCTTTCCTTCAACGGCGATATGATCCTGTTTGTCTACCTGCTGGCGCTGGGCCGGTTCTTTACCGCAACAGCGGCCCTGGACACCGGTTCCAGCTTCGAGGGAATGGGTGCGGCCCGTGAGGTAACCTTTTCATGCCTGGCCGAGCCGGTCATCTGCATTGCACTGCTGGTACTGTCCCGCCTGTCCGGTCAGCTCTCCCTGTACGGCATACTGGCCCACTCTTCCATAACGCTCTGGATGACCTCCGGCGCCGCCCTGATCCTGCTGGTTGCCGGCCTGTTCCTCGTCCTGCTCTCGGAAAATTGCCGCATCCCCTTCGATGACCCCACAACGCACCTGGAACTGACCATGATCCACGAGGTGATGGTGCTTGACCACAGCGGCCCGGCCTTCGGCATGATCCTGTACGGAGCCGCTCTCAAGCTGTTTATCCTGGGTGCGCTGTTTCTGAATGTCCTCCTCCCGCTGCGGGCGGCTTCACCCCTTCTGGACTGGCTTGTTTTTCTCATGTCGATGATTCTGCTGGCGGTGACCGTTGGGATCGTGGAATCCTGCATGGCCCGTTACCGCCTGGTCAGGGTACCGCAAATTCTGCTGGCGGCCTGTGTGCTTTCAGCTTTTGCCATGTTGCTCGTGGTGAGGTGATCGATGAATACGCTGGCCGATCAGCTATTGGTCTTTGTCCTGCTGATAAACATCCTGATCCTGGGGACGCGGCGGACAAAGGTTGCCATCCGGGCTATCGCGGTCCAGGGGATCATTCTGGGGCTGCTGCCGCTGATGACCCACGAATTTCAGAGCCATATCCTGATCATCACCATCTTTGTGCTGTTGGCCAAAGGGGTCTGCATCCCCTGGCTGCTGCTGGGCGCACTCAAGAAAATCGAGTCCGGAGAAGAACTGCAGCCGATCTTCGGCTACAGCGGCAATATCATGGCCGGTGCGGTGACCACGGTTCTGGCGTTTGTTTTTGCCGCAAAACTGCCCCTGGCGCAGATACATCTGGGCCTTCTGACGGTTCCGACCTCGCTGGCCACTATCCTGGCCGGCTTCATTGCCATTGCAAACCGTCGAAAAGCCATCAACCAGGTTATCGGCTATCTGATGCTGGAAAACGGCATCTTTATTTTCGGGCTGCTGCTGACCGAAGCCATGCCGTTGATGGTCGAGGCCGGTGCGCTGCTGGATCTGATCGCCGGCATATTCGTCATGGGACTCATCATCAAACAGATCAGCCGCGAGTTTTCCTCCATTGACACCAGCCGCATGACCGCCCTGCGGGAGGAGGAATAGTGCTGATTCTGCTCCTGATTAACATCCCGTTGGCGGGTGCCCTGGCGGCATGGCTGATTCGCTCTGACACTCGACGCCCTCTGGTGTTGCCGGTGGTGGCCGGCATTCACCTTACGCTTGTGATTCGGGCCATTGCCGCCTCCCCACCCCAGACGCCCGACAGCTGGATCTACCTGGATGCCATCGGCAAACTCTTCCTGCTTGAATTCAGTCTCCTGTTTGCCGCCTGCGCCTGCTATGCGGTCAACTATCTGCAGTACCGCAAGGAACGCAGCAACCAGGTGCTCTGCACCGGTTTTCTGGTCTGCCTGTCAGCCATGACGCTGGCAACGGTTGCGCATCACCTGGGCCTGCTCTGGCTGGCCATCGAGACCACCACCCTCGTCATGGCGCCGCTGGTATATTTCAACCGCAACGCCCGCTCCATCGAAGCTACCTGGAAGTACATGCTGATCTGCTCGATCGGCATCGCCCTGGCCCTGTTGGGTATCCTGTTTCTGGCCTATTCAACGATCGTTGCCGGGTTCCCGCCGTCACTGATCCTGGAAACCCTGCAGAGGTATGCGCCCAGCCTGCCGGGCGTCTGGCTGAAGGCGGCCTTTGTGCTGATGCTGGTTGGGTATGGTACCAAGATGGGCCTGGCCCCGATGCATACCTGGAAACCGGACGCCTACGGCGAAGCGCCGGGACTGGTGGGTGCCATGCTGGCCGGCGGCCTGGCCAACTGTGGCCTACTGGGTCTGATGCGCCTCTGCCAGATCTGCATGTCATCCCCTGCTGTGCACTTTTACCAGAGCTGCCTGATCGGCATGGGGCTTTTCTCCATCGCCCTGGCCTCTATCTTTCTGCTGCGCCAGACTGATATCAAGCGCATGCTGGCCTATTCCAGTGTCGAGCATATGGGGCTTTTCGCGGTGGCGCTCGGCCTGGGCGGCAAGGCGCTGTTTGGTGTCATGCTGCACCTGATCGGCAACGGCCTGGCCAAAGGGGTACTGTTTCTCGCCTCCGGCAACATACACCGGGCCTTTGCCTCCAAAAACCGCGAAGTTGCGAGAGGAGCCCTCAGGCGCGCACCCTGGACCGGCGCCCTGTTTCTGGCCGGTTTCCTGGCCATGACCGGTTCACCTCCGTTTCTGCCCTTTGCCAGCGAATATATCTTTTTCTCGGCGGCCTTCTCACAGGGGCACACCATTACCGGCTCGCTGCTGGCACTACTCCTGGTGCTGGCCTTCCTGGGCATGGCCCTGACGGTGATTCCGGTCGTGTTTGGCGACCCCCCGAAAGACCGTCAACGTACCAAATACCATGATACGGCCCTGCTGGTCGGGCCTCCACTGGTACTGCTGATCCTGCTGGGCATTCTGGGGCTCTGGCTGCCCGAACCGCTCTTCCGGCTGGTAACCGAAGCGGCGAAATTGTTGGAGGCAACCCGATGAGTTGCGAACTGCTGCTGAAAACCTTTCGCAATGGTGACAGCCTGGCGATTCAGGATGTGCCGCTGGTTGCGCTGATGGAATTCCTTCAGGCGGTTGTCGAACTGACCGGACTGGGGTGGCGCATAGCCACCTACTTCGGCATACCTGACAAGGACGGCGTCTCCTTGTGGTGCGTCCTGGCCGGCAGCAACCAACTGCTGGGAACCTTCCGCTCCCGGGCCGAGGGCAGCCTGCCGAGTATTACCAATGCCTGCCCGGAAGCGCATCTGTTTGAGCGAGAGGTCGCGGAACAGTGCAGAATACCGCTGGAGGGGCATCCCTGGTTCAAACCGGTACGCTACCAGCCTCCCCTGCGCCAGGATCCGGACAACGGGGAACGGGGCCGTAACAATGGCATTCTGCCCGGGGTGGGCGACTTTTACCGTGTCGAAGGGGCCGAGATACACGAAGTGGCGGTCGGACCGGTACATGCGGGCATCATCGAACCTGGCCACTTCCGCTTCCAGTGCCATGGTGAAACGGTCTATCACCTGGAGATAGCCCTGGGTTACCAGCACCGCGGCCTCGAACGCGTACTGGTCGGCGGCCCTCATGCCGCGACCATGGCCCAGATGGAAACCGCGGCCGGCGACACCACCATCGGCCACGGCCTTGCCTATGCCATGATCCGGGAGGGGCTGGCAGAAATCAAAGCACCGCCTCGGTCCGACTGCCTGCGAGCCGTTGCCCTGGAACTGGAACGACTGGCCAACCACTGTGGAGACCTGGGGGCATTGGCGGGAGACGTCGGATTTCTGCCAACCATGTCATTCTGCGGAAGGATCAGGGGGGATCTCCTCAACGCCAGCGCGGAACTCTGCGGCAGCCGTTTTGGCCGCGGCCTGGTTCGCCCGGGCGGTGTCTACTTCGATTGCCCGCCGAATAAAGCAGGCGCGTTGATGAAACGCCTGGATGAGATACGCCGGGACTACACCGGAGCGGTGAAACTCCTTTGGGATGCGCCCTCGGTCATGGCCCGCTTTGAAAATACCGGCCGGGTGAGCAATGTGGACGCCATTGACCTGGGGCTGGTCGGTCCAGCGGCCAGGGCCTGTGGAATTATGCGGGATGTGCGCCGTGATCATCCTTTCGGCGTCTACCGGACAGTTGCGCCACCTGTATCCGTTGAGTCGGGCGGCGATGTACTGGCACGAGCCAAGTTGCGCTGGCAGGAATCCCTGGCCTCTCTCGAATTTGTCGTCGACCGGCTTGGATCACTCCCGGATGGAGAGATTCTGCTCGCCTGCGGGGATGCCCGCCGGGAGCGGATCGCCGTGGTACTGGTGGAAGGGTGGCGCGGCGAAATTTGTCATGTTGCCATAACCGATACTGCCGGGCGATTCCTGCGCTACAAGGTCACAGACCCTTCCTTTCATAACTGGAATGGGCTGGCCATGTCACTTCGCGGCCAGCAGATATCGGACTTTCCTCTCTGCAACAAGAGCTTCAATCTTTCCTACTGCGGGTTTGACCTGTAATTCCGAGTAACGCCGAGGGTAACGTGAAGGGTTGTATCGAGGCGGCGAGGGTCCGGCGGTGAGCAGAGCGGGATGGGGACTTGATCCGGTATTGGAGCCATTACCGTCGAGCAGCTGCAAATCGAAGGATACCAGAGACTACTGTTTATACTTTTTGCTCAATTCGAGGGCACGTTTGACGCGGGAGACAACGCGAACCGGCTGAACCGGTTTGGGGATAAAATCGAAGAACCCGAATTCGAGCGCTTTTTGCTCTTCCGCCGAGGAGGCCTTGGCAGTCAGCATGATAACAGGTATTTCGGAGGTCATGGGATTGCCCTTGAGGGCCCGGAGCAGTCCAAATCCATCCATGCGCGGCATGGTCAAGTCAGTTATGATCAACTGGGGCCGTTCGGTAATTGCCTGCTTGAGCCCTTCCAAACCATCGGCGGCTATGATCACAGAATAGCCTTCCTTGACCAGGGCCACCTGAATAACCGTGGCAACCGGGGTGGAGTCCTCCACGACCAGGATGGTGTCCTTGCCATCGACCCGGCCAGAGCTTTTCAGGTAGAATTTGGAGATCGCGTCGAGGATTTCACGGCGGGTCGATATGACCGGAATGATCTGGAAACCGGAAATACGGCTCAGCATCTCCATGGTCTCCATATCGAAGGGGTCGGTTATCGCAACCGCCAGCATGTTGTCTTTCTGCTTGAGCGGAAAGACCAGTTTCTTCATGGCAAAGTCGGAAGGGAGCAGATCCAGCAAATCCTGGCTGAAGCTGTGGTCGATGAAGTTTTTTATGGTTTTGAAGTTGAACTGCGTGCCGAGTGCCTCAGCCAGCTCTTCCTCGGAAATCACTCCCATCTCCGCCAGCACCTCGCCCAGACGCTGCTTGCTTGCTTTCTGGCGAATGAGCGCCTTCTCCAGCGTGTTATTGCTGATGATTTCCGCCTCTACCAGTATATCGCCGAGATGCTTCATGATTTTGCCTCAGTGCTGTATTTTAATAACAATCAGCGAACTGCGTGAAAGGGACCGCCGCAATTTCACGGCGCAGGGATTGAACGTCACAATTTGGTGGAGTGTATCGTAATTCTTAATATGGCGCAATCATTATATAATCATCTTCCGGGGCCTTTATTTTACACAAAAAAGCCCGGAAGATCGATCTTCCGGGCTTTGGAATGATTATAGTGATACTAATGATTAGTTGGGGTAAACCGAAACCTTCTTGCGGTCTTTGCCCATGCGCTCGAACTTGACAATGCCCTCGATCAGGGCAAACAGGGTGTAATCCCTGCCGCATCCCACGTTGTTGCCGGGATGAATCTGGGTACCGCGCTGACGATAGATGATATTGCCGGCCTTTACGATCTCGCCGCCGAATTTTTTACATCCGAGCCGCTGACCGTCCGAATCCCTGCCGTTGCGTGAACTTCCTCCAGCTTTCTTATGTGCCATTTCCGTATCTCCTCGGGAAAATTACTTATGATTTACGCGCTGATCTTTTCAATCTTCAGGACTGTCCTGTGCTGGCGATGTCCGCGCAGCTTTCGGGTGCCTTTACGACGCTTTGACTTAAACACCAGGATCTTCTTATCCTTGCCCTGAGCCGCAATCTTGGCCGTCACTGTTGCGCCGACTACCATAGGAGCCCCGATCGCAAGCTTCTCGCCGCCGATCATCAGTACCTCGGCAAACTCAATCTTGTCGCCAATCTCACCCTCAAGCTTTTCAACCTTGAGAAACTCGCCTTCGGCGACCTTGTATTGTTTTCCACCGGTTTTAATAACTGCGTACATAACCATCTCCATCCGATTCATTTTTAAAAGAGTTTTGGACTATAGTGAACTATCTTTTGCATGTCAAGAACAAATTTGACTCGATCAACTATCTGTTCGATGCAGAGGAGAGATAATCCGAACGTTTTTGTATTTACTATGCTGTGCCAGTTGTGGCACAATGACGCCGTCATGTCGTGGTATCCGGCAGCACGCCTGATAGTTACATTACCAAGGAGCAGACATGGAACCGATCATAACCTACAAAGAGCGTTGCCGCCGCTGCTATTCCTGCGTAAGAACCTGTCCGGTCAAGGCTATCAAGGTCGATCAGGGCGTTGCGCAGATTATCTATGACCGCTGTATCGGTTGCGGCAATTGCCTGAGCTGCCCCCAGAACGCCAAGGTGGTTGTGGACCGCATGGTCAGGACGCAGGAACTACTGGCCTCGGGCGCTCCGGTAGTAGCTGTGCTGGGCTGTTCATTTCCCGCCTTCTTCCATGCCATCACACCGGGGCAGTTGGTGTCTGGTCTGAAAAGCCTCGGTTTTCTTGAGATTCATGAAGGCGCATATGGGGCAAGCATGATAGCGAGCAGCTACCGCGAGGCCCTGAACGAGGCGACCTTGCCGGTGATTTCGTCCCACTGCCCGGCGGTGGTTGACCTTATCGAACGTCACTACCCCAAGCTGTTGCCAAACCTGATGGGAATCGCCTCCCCGATGATTGCCATGGGGAGATTTATCAAGGGCATTCTCGGGGAAGACACCAAGGTGGTCTATATCAGCAACTGCATTGCGGCAAAGTTCGAGAAACAGTCCAAGGAATCCGCCAACGCAATCGATGTGGTTCTGACCTATCAGGAGATCGACAAGCTCTTCAAAAGTCGCGGCATCATCCCCGCCTCACTTGGCGAGGCGCCCTTTGATGGCATCGATCCGGGCGAAGGGCGCCTCTTCACCCTGACTGGCGGACCACTCAAGGTATTGGGGATCGACCCGGATTTCCTCGATACTGAAACCATTTCGAGTGAGGGGGAGTCGCACACCCTCGATATCATTCGCAACTTGTCCGCCGGGCGGATAGCACCCTCTTTTGTTGATCTGCGTTTCTGCGATGGGGGCTGCGTAGACGGCCCGGCACAAGACCGGGAGCTGAATCACTTTTATAAGCGGAAGCTGATAGTCTGTCACAACAACAGCCAGCTTTCCTATCGCACGGCGCCCCATTACCGCTTTTCCGCGTCACTGCCCGATCTGCGCAGGTCATTTTCCGACAAATCCCGCAAACTGGCCGGTCCCGGCAAGGATGACATCAAACGGATACTGCACTCCACGAACAAATTTGCACAGGGAGATGAGCTCAACTGCCGGGCCTGCGGCTACAACACCTGCCGTGAACACGCCGTAGCCGTCTATCAGGGCTTGGCCGATATCGAGATGTGTCTGCCCCACAATATACAACGGATAGAAGAAGACCGTGGCCGCTTGATGCAAAAGTACGAACTGGTACGTCGCGAGCTTGACCGTCAGGCGGGAGACGACCTGATCGTGGGTGAGGACCAGGGCATTCAGGATGTACTGAAGCTGATCAGCCAAGTCGGCCCAACCCCCACAACTGTTCTGATTCGCGGGGAAACCGGCACCGGCAAGGAATTGACCGCACGCGCCATTCACCGTTTGAGCCAGCGAAACGACAAGCCGCTGGTAACGGTGAATTGCACCACCATCACCGACTCGCTCCTGGAAAGTGAGCTTTTTGGCCACAAGAAGGGATCGTTTACCGGGGCCATAGCCGACAAGAAAGGCCTTTTCGAAGCAGCTAACGATGGCACGATCTTTCTGGACGAGATCGGTGACATCACCCCCAAGTTGCAGGCAGAGTTGCTGCGCCTGCTGGATATGGGCGAGGTACGGCCCGTGGGTGGTACATCGATTCAAAAGGTGGATGTGCGGCTGATTGCAGCCACCAACAAAAACCTTGAGGCAGGCGTACAGGAAGGGTGGTTTCGCGAAGACCTCTACTACCGGCTCAACGTCTTCACCATCCTGCTCCCTCCCCTGCGCGAACGCACCGACTCCATTCCGGCCCTGGCCCAGCATTTTCTCGAAAAGGCGCGAAAGAAACTGAACAAGAACATTGTCGGCATTGAGGAGCGCGCGGTAAAGGCCATGCAGCACTACCCGTGGCCCGGCAATATCCGTGAGATGCAGAATATCATCGAACGCTCTTCCGTACTGGCACAGGACGGCATCATCAGACTGGAAAACCTTCCCACCGTTTTCACCGACACCTACGAAAGTTGTGCCGACGGCGAAGTCAACCGACGACGGGCATCTTTCAAGGCCGAACGCGAGCTGCACGTTGGCCGGACTGAAAAAAACCTTATCCGTCGATACCTTGAGGAAACCGGGGGGAATGTTGCCAAGGCAGCCCGGCAGGCCAACATCCCCCGTCGAACATTTTACCGTCTGCTTGAGAAGCACGGTATCGAAGTCACGCGCGCGACACCGTCGTGAGTTCTAAAGCAGTGTATACTTTTGGCCACTACTGTGCCATTTTATGCACACTTATTCTGTTTACAAAATACAACCGATCAGATCAACAATCATAACCATATGATTTGTAACGGTTTATAAATTATTTTATCTGCTGGCACGATATTAGCAGAGTGTAGAGGTATACGGTGCATACAAAGAGCACGACAACCATACACCAGCTAGAGGGAGGAAACAAAAATGGGAAGAATGAGAGAAAATCCACGCTACAACGTCATTTCAATGCGGATCAGCGACGAGGAGCGCGAGCACCTGGAAAACATCGTGGGCCAGACCCACCGCAGCATCTCGGACATCATGCGTGAAGCAATGGAGTATTTTGCAGCCAACTACGGACAGATCGAGTCACAGCGCAAGGCTGCCTGATCTGCTACCAACAGCAACACACACAATAAAGGCGGGGGCATCCCCCGCCTTTATTGTGTCCGCACCCTGAAATCCGGAATCAATTGATCAGTATCTCGAACTGTTCTTGATGAAAGCCGGGTTTAGCCCGAACAGTAACACGTTTCTTGAATTTCTTCTCCAGCTCTTCCAAGCCCCGGCGCTCCTCATCATAGAGGAGATCAGCCACCTGGGGATGCACCGTCACCATCGCCTTGGTGCCGCGAATATCCAGCATCTCACGCCGCAATTCCCGGAATATCTCGTGGCAGACCGTAATTTTTGATTTTATATACCCCCTGCCTTCGCAGTACGTGCAAGGTTCACACAACAGCCTGCCGATGCTCTCGCGCACCCGCTTGCGGGTCATTTCCACCAGACCCAGCTCCGATATCTTGAGGATATTGGTCTTGGATTTGTCGGATTTGAGCGCCTCTTCCAGCGCGGTAAAGATCTTTTCGCGGTTGACCTCTTTTTCCATGTCGATGAAATCGATAATGATAATCCCGCCGATATTGCGCAGCCGCAACTGGTACGCGATCTCCTTGACCGCCTCCAGATTGGTCTTGAGGATGGTGTCCTCCAGGTTGTGCTTGCCGACAAATCGCCCCGTATTGACATCGACGGCGGTCAGGGCTTCCGTCTGTTCAATGATGATGTAGCCACCCGATTTAAGCCAGACCTTCCGGCCCAATGCGCGGCTGATCTCCACCTCCAGACCGAAGTGGTCAAAAATCGGCTCCTCTTCGTCATACAGCTCGATGGAGTACTTCATCTTGGGGACAAAGGTGGTGATGAACTGGACGATACGGTCGTAATCGGGCCGCGAATCAACCACGATCTTGTCGACCTGCTCGGTGACAATGTCGCGCACCACCTTCTGGACCACATCCAGGTCGGAGTGGATCAGCGATGGCACCGATGCCTTGTCCTTATGCTTGACAATCTCCGACCACAGGGTCGAGAGGTACTGCATATCCGACAGCAGGTCCTCCTCGCTCTTCCCCTCGGATACCGTTCTGACGATATAGCCGGAGCCGCTCTGCTTGAGGCGCTCAACGATCTCGCGCAAACGCTCCCGCTCTGCTTCATCCTCGATGCGACGCGATATGCCGATATGATCCACCGTGGGCATGTACACCAGGTGGCGGCCCGGCAGGGAGATGTGCGAGGTAATGCGGGCGCCCTTGGTGCCGAGGGGCTCCTTGGAAACCTGCACCAGCAATTCCTGCCCTTCCTGGAGAAGTTCCTCGATCGGATGCAGCGGCTTAAAATCAGGATGGGTCGGGGGGGGCTGGTCGCCGTTAAGTTCGTGGTCCTTCTTGCCTTCATCCAGAAGAGATTCATACTCCTCAATGGCATCAAACACATCCGCTACGTAGAGGAAGGCTGCCTTTTCCATGCCGATATCCACAAAGGCGGCCTGCATGCCGGGCAATACCCGGATGACACGCCCCTTGTAAATATTGCCGACAATGCCCCTTTCGCGACTGCGCTCGATGTACAGCTCCGCGATGGTGCCGTTCTCAATCAGCGCGATACGCGTTTCATGAGAAGCGGCATTGATAACCAGTTCTGCTGACATGATAAAACTCCTGTATCAAATATGATAAACAATAATCTGTTATGGTAAGGGCGCGTCTTTGAAGATAACTTCCAACTTTTCGACATGGATGTCATCGGCCTGCAACGCAACATTGTCCATAATCGCCCTGGCAAATTCAAGCGGCTTGCCCCGTCCGGCCACCAGTTCGATACTGGATGCCACCGTGGTAAGTGCCGCGACTTCACCTCGCAGGTCAAGCGACTGGATCTCGCCCTTCTTTTTCCGCTGAATGACGAACTCGGCATGTGCCAAAAATTGCTCACACAGCTCTGGCAAGCGTTCCGAACAGTCACCATCAAAGGTTATACAGTAGCGGGTCTTGTCTATCAGCGTCGAGAGAGATGGTGATTTGACGTCAATCCGCTCCGCCTCCAGAATCTTCAATCCCGCGGGAAGTACCGCGTTAAGCCTCTGGAGGACCCCTCCGGCCGGAAGACCGTCCTCAACGAACAGATCCATATATTCCGCCCTGGATTCTACCCCCACCGACGTCGCCGTGGCAAAAGAGAAGCGGGGATGGGGGTGAAAACCCTGCGAAAACAGGATCGGAACAGCGCCCCGGCTTACGGCGCGGGTAAAGACGGTAATCAGTTCAAGGTGACTGAGGTAGCGCATGGCGCCCGTCTTGGCAAAACGAAGACGGATGCGGGCGGGCAGTATTTCGCCGGCTGAACGCAGATCACGGGCCGGCAACGGGTCGCCGGCCGCAGACAATCTGTTGGCGACTGCAGCGAAGTCACATACCCCGCAGGCACCGCATTTGCCGTGGCGGCAATCTTCCGTTGCAGCTTCGCCCAGGGCCAGTTCACGCTCCTTGAGCAGAAAGTCCCGCGACACCCCGCAATCCAGATGGTCCCACGGCAAGACCTCGTCCAGTTCTCGCCGGCGCAGATACCATTCCGGCTGGATACCACAGTCGCGAAAGGCCTGCTGCCAGCGTTCCGGCGAGAAATGATCGCCCCAGCCGTCGAAACGGCAGCCCAGTTCCACGGCCCGCACGATCACCGGTGCCAGGCGGCGGTCACCGCGCGCAAAAACCCCCTCCATGAAGGAGAGCGGCGCATCATGCCACTTGAGACGCAACTTGCGCTTTTTCAATTCGGTATGCAGCAGGTACTGCGACTCCAGGATCTCGTCCGTCGATATCTGCGGTTCCCACTGAAAAGGGGTATGCGCCTTGGGGACAAAATTGCTGACCGAGACATTGACCTCGCCCGGGTTGCCCGAGCGCTTGGCCTGATCCTTGACCTGACGGGCAAGTCCGGCGATCTGCGCAACATCGTCGGCCGTTTCTCCGGGCAGGCCGATCATGAAATAGAGCTTGATCGAACGCCAACCGGCCCGGTAGACGTTGTAGGCCGTCTCCAGCAGATCTGCCTCGGTAATACCCTTGTTGATCACCCGTCGCATCCGTTCGCTGCCTGCTTCCGGGGCTAGCGTAAAGCCGGTCTTGCGCACCTTTTTGATCTCATCGATCAATCCTTCGCTCAGCGTCCCGACGCGCAGCGACGGCAACGACACCGCCACACGGTCCTGGGCGTAGCGCTCCATCAACTCCGTCAGGAGCGGCGTAACGCAGGAATAATCACCGGTCGAAAGAGACAGCAGCGAGATCTCGTCATAGCCGGTGGCACGCAGGGCTTGCTCGGCAATCTTCAGGACCGTTGACGGCGAACGCTCGCGCAGCGGCCGGTAGACGTAGCCAGCCTGGCAGAAACGGCAACCACGGGTGCAGCCGCGGGCAATCTCGACCGCCACCCGGTCATGCACCGTCTTCATGAAGGGCACCACCGTATCCGTCGGGAAAGACGCGGTATCCAGGTCGCTGAGAAAACGGCGGCGAACGCTGGCCTTTCCTCCGGCAACAGGCACTATTTCAGCGATCGTGCCATCGGGGTTGTAGCTCGGCTCAAAGAAGGAAGGGACGTAGACACCCTCGATCCGCGCCAAACGCTCCAGCAACGCAGGCCTGCTCTCGCCCATCACTTTTGCCTGACGTACGGCATCGGCGATCTCCAGCATCGCCTCCTCACCATCCCCCAGCAGAACAGCATCAAAAAAAGGAGCCAGCGGCTCCGGGTTGTAGGCGCAGGGGCCTCCGGCGATCACCAGGGGGTAGGCATCATCCCGTTGTGCGGCGAAAAGCGGGATATCTCCCAGATGCAGCATATTGAGGATATTGCTGTAGGAAAGCTCGTACTGGAGGGTAAAGCCGATCACGTCGCAGTCCGCCAGCGGTGTCGCGGTCTCCAGCGTGGTCAAGCGTTCACCGGCGGCCCGCATCTGTGCTTCCATATCCGGCCAGGGCGCATACACCCGCTCGGCAGCGATACCATCAACTGCATTGAGAATATGGTAGAGAATGCGCAGACCCAGATGGCTCATCCCCACCTCGTACACATCGGGGAAGGCCAGGGCGATGCGCAAATCGGCGACATCCTTTTGGATGGAGCCCATCTCGCCCCCCATGTAGCGAGCAGGTTTTTCTACGGCAAGCAAATTCATGTCTGTATGGCTTTTCCTGTAATAAAATTGATAAGTTTGAAACTGTATCAAATCGGGTACTCTATTGGCAAGGGAAATACCTTTTTTTCTTGCATCAGGGTTAGGTCGGTGATATAAGATTCTTTCACTTGCCCAGGTGGTGGAATTGGTAGACACGCAAGATTCAGGTTCTTGTGCTCGCAAGGGTGTGCTGGTTCGACTCCAGTC